>CAYHRC010000023.1:0-8730 GCA_964358565.1 uncultured Sphingobacterium sp.
GTTCGGAAATAAACAAAGTTTTCTTTATTGTTAAAATGTTAATAACTTTTTATTGAATATTTAAACCTGTATTATATATTCGTTGATCTCTAACATAAAAACTTATCGCAATATGATAACATTTAATCGTTTACCCCTCAAGAAGCAGTTAAAAGTAGCTGCTTATGTCAAGAATTTTCCTGATTTGAAGCAAAATGTGGATATGCTTGTAAAAGTTGATCCTATTTTATCCTTTTACAAAAATGGTACTGTCAGATTTTTAGGCAGCAATAAAGAGTTATTTAAATATATTTAAACCCTCCCATTTAACATAATGTAGCGGAATAGAGGCGAATTAATATTATGTTAAGTAGAATTACCAATTCTACTTAATTCATTTTCCATGATGCCGCCCTTCTTAGGATTGTCCCTAAAACAAAAAAGCTTAAGCAAGATCTTCACATGCTTAAGCTTTTATTCTAATCATTGCAAATTACTATTGAAGTGCTTCGATCTTCTTAGTTACCTCATCCAGTTTTGCAGTATTCTTTTTCACTAAATAATAAGTTTTTAGATTTTCAAGAGCAATCCGGGATTTCGGATCTAATTGTGATGCTTTTTCAAGATATGGAAATGCCCTGTCAAATTCGGCTGTTGCCCGTTTAATCATTGCATCATATTCTTTCTGCTGGCTTGGAGCAAGTTTGTTGGCCTCGTTGTAAAGGCCAATTCCTTTATTCAGGATTACACCACCAACATTAATGTTTGCATCAGCAAATGAAGGATCAATTGAAATAGCCTGTAAATAGGCTTCTTCTGCTTTAACATTATCTCCAACAGTACTGTAAGCAATACCAAGATAATAAGGATACAATTTGTTGGTTGGATTCTTTTTAGCCTGCTCGCTTATTTTTGTAATTACTTCTTTCTGCTTTCCGGACATCAGGCTTAACTCGATCTCCTGAGTGGCCAGCTGAGTGTCATTGTATTTTACTGCTCCTTCTGCTGCTATACTAATTGCTTTTGCTGTATCACCTTGCATAGAATACAAGCGGGAAAGATCCATGTAGATCTGGTGATTAGCAGAGAAATTGGTTTTAATCAGTTCCTCATATCTTTTTATTCCGGCCGGGTAGTTTTTTGCGTTAATGGCAGAAAGACCTGCATAATAAGTAATGGTAGTATCCCCCGGACGATAGTTCAAAGCATTATTAAATGATGTATATGCTTCAGGGAATTTATTCGCCTGGTAAGCTTTAACACCCTGATTTAATTCATACTGACTGAAAATAGCACCATTGGCATGCTCAAGGTTAGCCTTATTTGCACCATCCTTATCAAGTTCAACGGCCTTTTTGTAAGCATTTTGTGCCTCAGTAATGAGAGGTTGAGAACTTGAAGCAACTGAGTCCATAAGAGCAAGTTCACCGTAGATAAGAGCTTTGTAGGTCCAGGCAGTGGCATCATTCATCGTTTTATCATGAACCACAGCCTTATCAATAGATGCTTTGGCAGTCTTCAGGTTTGGTATCGCCAAGAGTAAGGAGTTAGCCTCTTTCAGGGCAAGAAATTTGTCATAATTGCTTTTAGCACTTGCTAACTCTCCCTTTTGTCCAAAAACCATCAAAGAGGAAACTGTAAATACAGCTGCTAAAATGAAAGATTTAATTTTCATATTTATTTAATTTAATTTTAGTTGATTTATCCTGTTATTAATTTTTTGCAATTCGTTTATATCCCCTGTGTACTTATATAAAATAGACAAGGAAGTCAGAGATTTTAATTCATATGGGTCAATTTCGTTTGCTTTGGATAAATAATATTTTGCTACATACATTAATCCCGTTTGCTTCATATCCTTAATATATATGTTCAGATAAAGTAAACCTAACGCATAATTACCTTCATAATTATTCGGATTGATATTTAAAATTGATTTGTAATATCCTTCTGCCTTTGCTGTATCGCCCGTCATTTCATACGAAAACCCCGCAAGGTAGAGCAGATTGATATTAGTTTCATCTAATTTTAATGCCTGATCTGTAAATTTAATTATTTCCTTATAATCATTACGATTCGCAAGATTATTAATAAGCTTAAAGATAAGATCACGGTTAGCTGGATAAATCTCACTTCCTTTATGCAATGTCCTTATCATGTTTGTTTCATCGCCCATAGATTCATATAAGTTGGCTAAAACCAGAAAATACTCAGCTTTTGGTTTTTTGACGATCAGCTTTTCATAATACTGAGCTGATTTGTCATACTTACCCACTTCCTGGTATAGTAAAGCCAAATTGTGCATGACCGGAACATTATCACGATCAAGTGAATCAAGAATATTAAAATATTTTAATGCTTCAGTAAAACGGCGATTCTTAAAGGAATTGTTCGCCCTGGACAGATAGGTATGTTTCAGCTGATCATTGATATAGGAGATCTCGTCAAAAGCATCTTTTTCAAATTTAGAGCCATATACATATTTCATAGAAAAACGGGTCTCCTCTACGGGATCTTTCTTATACGTATACTTAAGGTTCGAGTCAATTCTGGCTAAGGTCGAATATACCAGCGCCCTGATCAGGTTGTTTTTAAAAGCATTCGAGTCCGCCTTTGTTTTATAGGCATTATCGATCAGTTTTCTTGCATTTTCAAGTTCTTTGATATTCTTAGATGCCGTAAACTTCGCAAAACTATTCATTGCATCTTTTGTGAGCACGGTTTGAGCCTGCACTGATGCAATGAATAGTATTATATAAACGAAAAGAAGTGTGAATATTCTCTTCATTTTCTTTTTATTCTGTTTCAGGAGATAAGGTATCTGACTCAGTGTCGCTTTTCTCACCTTCCTCAGTTGATTCAATATCTTCTGCTTCCTCATCTTCATGCTCCACTTTTGTTATAGAAGCAATCGAGTCATCACCTTTAAAGGTTATCAGACGAACTCCCTGGGTGGCACGGCCCATTACACGAAGCTCACTTACCCCTATTCTGATCACTATCCCTGATTTATTAATTATCATCAGGTCATCATTATCTGTAACATCTTTTATCGCAACGAGTTCACCGGTTTTTTCAGTTACATTAATCGTCTTTACACCCTTACCTCCCCTGTTTGTAATGCGATAATCATCGATATCAGTACGTTTACCATAACCATTTTCAGAAACTACTAAAACGGTAACTTCAGGATTGTTAATGCTGATCATTCCAACTACCTCATCCTTAGCATTCGCTAAAGTTATTCCGCGTACTCCGGTAGCTGTACGACCCATCGGACGTACCTTAGATTCGTTGAAGCGGATTGCTCTTCCGGAACGGAGGGCCATCACAATCTCACTTTGCCCGTTAGTAAGCGATGCTTCAAGTAACTGATCCCCCTCGTTGATATTGATTGCATGGATACCATTAGCTCTTGGACGGGAATAGGCTTCAAGAGAAGTCTTTTTTATAGTACCCTTCTTGGTACACATTATTATAAAGTTATTCTCGAGATAGTCCTGATCTTTAAGATTGACAACTTTGATATATGCCTTGATATTCTCCTCTTTAGGGATGTTGATTACATTCTGTATGGCTCGTCCCTTGCTGGTACGGGTACCTTCAGGGATCTCAAATACACGTAACCAGAAACATTTCCCGGTTTCGGTAAAAAACAGCATATAATTATGGTTGGTAGCAATCAGGATGTGTTCAATAAAATCCTTATCTCTTGATTGCGATCCCATTGAACCTTTTCCACCCCTGCCCTGCTTCCTGTATTCAGTTAAAGGAGTACGCTTGATATATCCTTCATGCGAAATGGTAATAACAACTTCTTCATCAACAATAAAATCTTCCATACGCATATCTTCTGCAGAGTGCGTAATAGAAGTACGTCGTTCATCGCCAAACTTATCCCTTATTTCAATCAGCTCATTTGTAATGATCTGCATACGCAAACCTTCATCTGCTAATATCGATTTCAGGTATTCTATGGTTTTCATTAGTTCGGCATATTCCTCTTTGATCTTGTCGCGCTCAAGGCCGGTTAAACGACGGAGTGTCATGTCCAGAATGGCCCTGGCCTGGATATCAGAAAGGCTGAAGCTTTCCATTAAGCCAATACGGGCATCATCCGGACTGTTTGAAGCACGAATTAGCTTAATAACCTCATCCAGATGATCTAAAGCGATTAATAAACCTTCCAAAATATGAGCCCTTTTCTCTGCTTCAGAAAGATCGAACTTTGTTCTGCGGACAACTACTTCATGCCGATGATCAACGAAATGCCTGATCAGATCTTTCAGATTTAACATCATCGGGCGACCATGCACCAAAGCAATATTATTTACACTAAAAGAAGTCTGAAGTGCGGTATATTTAAATAGATTGTTTAATACAATGGCTGCGTTGGAATCGCGCTTGATCTCATAAACGATCCGCATTCCATCCCGGTCAGATTCATCTCTGATCTCAGTAATACCTTCAATTTTCTTATCATTTACAAGTCCGGCTGTCTGTTCGATCATATTAGCCTTATTAACCTGGTAAGGGATCTCATTGACGATGATCCGCTCGCGGTCGCTGCCATACACCTCTATTTCAGCCTTTGCACGCATCACTATCCTTCCTCTTCCTGTTTCAAAAGCTTCCTGAACCCCTGAATAGCCATAAATGATACCTCCGGTTGGAAAATCTGGAGCTTTTATGTGCTGCATGAGTTCAGGGATAGTAACATCCTTGTTTTCAATGTAGGCTATGGTAGCATTAATAGCTTCGGTTAAGTTATGCGGAGGCATATTGGTTGCCATACCTACTGCAATACCCGATGCTCCGTTTACTAATAAATTAGGAATACGGGCAGGTAAAACAGTTGGCTCTTCTAAAGTATCATCGAAATTCAACTGAAAATCAACGGTTTCCTTATTGATATCTGCCAGCATTTCTTCCGCGATCTTCTTCAGACGGGCCTCTGTATAACGCATTGCAGCCGGGAAATCACCATCAATGGATCCGAAGTTTCCCTGACCGTCAACCATGGGATAACGTAAACTCCATTCCTGTGCCATACGAACCATGGCGAAGTAAACTGAAGCATCACCATGTGGGTGATATTTACCTAAAACATCACCGACAATACGGGCCGACTTTTTATGAGCTTTGCCGCTGGTAACGCCAAGGTCGAGCATTCCGTAAAGAACCCTCCGGTGTACAGGTTTGAGACCGTCACGGACATCTGGCAAGGCGCGGGAAACAATCACCGACATCGAATAATCGATGTAAGCCGACTTCATTTCCTCTTCTATATTTATTGGGATTATTCTATCGTTTTGGGGTACTAAATTATCATTTTCTGTATCTTCAGCCATGTTTGATGTATGTTCTGATTAAATATCAATCTTTTATTCTGCTTTATTGAATCTTAGCTTTAAGCTTCGCTTTTGGGCAAATGCGAAGTTAGTAATTTCCATGGTTTTTGAGGGTTATTTACAAAAATATTAAGCCGGAAAAGCTCCTTTATTTTAGAAGAAAGAGCCTGATGAGATAACAAATATTTTTGATCAGATCCATTCATATGCCAGCTTCACTGCATACCTGATACTAAGCTTCCAAAAACGCAAATGAATGCCTGCATAACCCGTGCCCTTTAATGCAGGTAAATTTCTCGTTTGGCCGTAATCGTGAATGGTTTTCTAGTATATGTTTAATTCCGGAGGCCCTGAGCACTCATCCCTAAGATTGAAAATGTTCCCTGACCTTAGGCAGGCAAATCTGTAACCAGGCGGAATAATTTTCCGGTTGTTTAGAAATATCTTCTTCCAGATCCTCCAGGCTCATATACCTCCAATCCATAACCTCCGCAGGATCAGGGTTCGGCAGATCATCACTTTTGCCAAAAAAAACATGATCAAACTCATGTTCCGTTAAACCGTTTGAAAATTCAAATTTGTAAGTAAAGCTAAAATTGAAGTCAATAGTACATTCCATCCCCATTTCTTCCCTCATACGGCGTCTTGCTGCCTGCAAACTTCCCTCTCCCGGACCAGGATGACTGCAACAGGTATTGCTCCACAGGCCGGGAGAATGATATTTGTCATCTGCCCTTTGCTGAAGCAGCAGTTCACCTTTTAAATTAAAAATAAATACTGAAAATGCACGATGGAGGACGCCTGTTTGATGGACCGAAAGTTTATCCAGTACACCAATTTCATTATCCTGTTCATCTACCAGTATTATCAGATCCTTCATCTCATTTATCATTTTTCTCGTTATTTAAACCCAATTCAGTTTGTTCTGTACCATGCAATTGAGCATAAGACCGAATTTTGTACCATTATTTATCCTCACTCTTTCGGATAGCACCCGTCTTGGGGGTAGCCTTTTTATCTTATTAAACAATGACTGATAATAGAGATATGCCAGATAAACCCCGGCTTTAGATGATGCCGGAAGCTTTTTAATCCCCTCAAGGGCTATTTTAAAATCTTGTTCGATTTCCTGTTCAATTTGTTCTTTTGCATGATAAGTAAATTCCGAAATATCCACATTAGGAAAATAACTTCGTCCTAAAACATGATAATCGTCTTTCATATCCCGTAAAAAGTTTACTTTTTGAAATGCCGCCCCTAATTTCATGGCATGTGGCATTAACTGATCATATTTTTCCTGATCCCCTTCTGTGAAAATATGCAGACACATGAGACCCACCACTTCCGCTGAGCCTAAAATATACTGCTCATAGGTTTCGCTTGTAAATTCCATCTTTTCCAGATCCATTTCCATGCTCTGCAGAAAAGTATTTACAAGATCGTGACCAATGTTATATTGATGAACCGCTTGCTGAAATGAGTTTAAAATTGGATTGAGAGATATACGACGCTCAATAGCTTCATGGGTATCCTTCTTAAATTGTGAAAGAAGCTGTTTTTTATCATAGGCATGAAAGCTGTCTACAATTTCATCCGCTAAACGCACAAAACCATAAACGGAGTATACTGCATTCCGCAGACGAGGATTTAACAGACTGATTCCCCATGAGAAGCTCGTACTGTATACCCGGGTAGTCATTTTGCTGACCTCTGCCGAAAGATTATCAAATAGAGACTTCATTCATTCTTTTTTAAATGTTTGATCAACTGTTCTGCAGCAATCTTCCCTGAAATGATAGCTGGCGGTACGCCCGGTCCGGGAACAGTAAGCTGCCCTGCATAGAAAAGATTGCGAACCTTTTTATTCCTCATACTAGGTTTGAGTATTGCCGTTTGCATCAGGGTATTGGCAAGTCCGTAAGCATTCCCTTTATAAGAATTGTAATCAGCAATAAAATCTTTTACGCAATAAGACTGCTTAAAGTCTATATATTCAGTAATATTCTCACCAATCTGCTTTTGCAGGCGTTCCACCATAATATTGAAATACTTTTCACGGACTTCTTGCTTATCTTCCAATCCCGGAGCAACAGGCATTAAAAGAAATAAGTTCTCATGTCCTTCAGGTGCAACACCATCATCCGTTTGAGATGGACAACAGACATAAAACAATGGCCTGGTGGGCCATTTTGGGTCTTTATAAATTTCTTTTGAATGTTGAAGGAGATCCTCTTCAAAAAATAAGGTATGATGCTGCAGATTTTTAATTCGTTTTGTAAGACCTACATAAAATATCAGACATGAGGGCGCAAAGGTTTTCTTCTCCCAATAACCATTCTGATAATTACGCTGGCCTGAAGAAAGTAATTTACTTTCAACATGATGGTAATCTGCCGAAGCTATAACTGCATCAAAATCAATTTTATTCCCGTTTACCATGATACCTGTAACAAGATTATTTTCTATTATGATATTTTCAACAGGACTATTAAAATGAAATTGTGCTCCATTTTTATAGCCAACTTCCATTATTGCTTCTACAACTTTGCCAAACCCTCCTCTGGGATACCAGGTGCCGAGCTTCAAACCGGCATAATTCATCAGACTATATAACGCCGGTGTATCTCCGGGCATTGCACCAAGGAATAAAACAGGGAATTCCATAAGAGCGATCAGTTGGGGATTTGAAAAATATTTACCTATATGTTTCTTAAATGAGCTAAAAACCTGCAAACGGACCGCACCTTTGATAAGATCCAGATCCGCAAATTCTATTAATGATAGTCCCGGTTTATAAACAAGCTTTCCCATTCCAACATCATATTTGAATTTCGCCTCCTTCATGAATTTGTCCAATTTAAGTGCACTCCCCTTTTCCATCACTTCAAACATCCTGCTTAATTCAGAAGCATTATCAGGCACACTCATTGTTTGCCCCCCGGAAAAAACTACTTCAAATGACGGATCGAGTAAGGTTAATTCATAAAAGTCAGAAACTTTATATCCAAAGTCGTTGAAAAACTTTTCAAACACATCAGGCATCCAATACCAGCTCGGACCCATGTCAAATACATATCCATTTGCTGTCTTCAATTGACGGGCCCTTCCCCCTGCTGTATCATTTTTTTCATATACATGCACCTCGTGTCCGGCAGCTGATAAATACGCTGCTGCACTTAGACCTGAAAAACCCGACCCTATGACAGCTATTTTTGACATTATAATATTTTATTATTCATAGCAATCATTCAATGATTTGTTCTAAGCTTTCAATAGTTTGTAAATAATTAACTTTCTTACGATACATTAACTGACTTATAAGCTTCTGGTTACCGGCTGCATAGATTGCCTTACCGCCAAAAGATGAATTCAAAGTGTCAAGATATTCCTGCACCTATTC
>CAYHRC010000023.1:8830-15470 GCA_964358565.1 uncultured Sphingobacterium sp.
TTGCCTTACCGCCAAAAGATGAATTCAAAGTGTCAAGATATTCCTGCACCTATTCATTCTCCGGCAGAAAAAGCAGCCAACTGGATGCTGAATTAACATTTGGCAGCGAATCAATACTTTTTAATAACTTTTGCCTGATAATATTGCTGATAAAATGTTCGTGTGCTGGCCGGATAGTGTCACTTGCCCACATAAGACCTAATCGCTCGAGCATGGGGTAAATTACTTTAATATATGACTCTTTCATACCGAAGCTTTCAAGGCATTGCTCAAACAGTGCTTCAAAATGAAGGTCATCATAATTTATTCCGGAAGCTATTAATTGTGATACAAAATATTCAACATTGTCATTTACATTTGTTTTTTGCGTCTGCTGTACCAATTCAAACAGCTTTTCGTCGGTCATTGAGCATAGTTCGGATACTTTGAAGCCGGATTCCGTCAAGCTAACGATATTTAATAGACGGCGAAGTTGGGAATTCTCATAATACCGGGTATTGCCTTCCGAACGCTTAGGCTTAAGTGCATGATACCTCTTAAATTTAAAATGACCTTAGCCTGGATGAAATAAGCGCGGTTCAGGCTGATTCAAGTTCGGACAGTATTTATTTTACCCTCTTCCAGTACTCCTCTACAACCATTCCATTTGGCAAAACTCCATTCGTAGTAAGCCTGTCTTTATCGATTTTAAATTTATAGCTGATAGTAACATCGGTATTTTGAGATGGCTGGCTGCTGAACTTGCTGGTGATACGAAGACTGTCCCCTTTAATTTCATAGACTCCCGAATTATACAATTCAGGCTTTGCATCACCTTCCAAAACGAATGCTTCATAGGTATCAGCAGAATAGATTCTCTGCATTTGAAATTCCGGCGAGGCTTTTTGTTCTTTCCCATTATAAATGCCCCCATCGTATTGCCAGGTACCCTTTAACTGGTTAACTGAACAGCCAAAAAATAAGGTCAAACATAAAACAGTCAATGAACTTTTGAACAATAGATTCTTCATAGTTTTATTTATTGCAATATAATTATACCCAGTTAATTCCTTTTTTTAAGAGCAAGGTGGTCTTTTCTTCTTCGCTGCCGGGATCTGGTTTAAAATCATAGACCCAGTTAGCCTGGGGTGGCAGGCTCATCAGAATCGATTCAATACGGCCATTCGTTTCAAGTCCGAATTTAGTACCGGCATCATAGACCAGATTAAATTCCACATAACGGCTTCGACGCTGGTATTGCCATTGTTTATGATCCTCCGAAAAGGGCTTGTTCTTATTTCTTTCGATAAGTTCGGTGTAAACCGGCACGAAGGTCCGCCCAACTGCTTTTGAAAATTCGAAGATATCATTCCAGTCCATACCCGTAGTTTGAGGGTTTAAACGGTCATAAAAAATACCTCCCACACCCCGGGTTTCCTGCCGGTGTTTAATATAAAAGTAATCATCGGCCCATGATTTGAATTTGGGATAGAAATCAGGCTTGAATTTATCACAGGTAGTTTTTAGAGAGGAATGAAAAAAACGCGCATCATCCTCAATAACATAATGGGGAGTCAGATCCATTCCCCCACCAAACCAGCGCATTTCTTTAGCAGATTCGGAAGCCATCTCAAAATACCTGATATTCATGTGAATTATTGGGATCCAGGGATGCCGGGGATGAATAACAATAGACACACCGGCGGCAAAAAAATCATCCTGCGCAACTCCAAAGGCTTTCTTTATAGTTTCGGGAAGCTTTCCATACACAGCTGAGAAATTTACACCACCTTTTTCAATAATGTCTCCATTTTGAATGATCCGCGTGCGTCCGCCGCCGCCGCCTTCCCTTGTCCAAAGTTCCTCCTGAAATTTCCCTTTGCCATCTGCCTTTTCCAGTCCGGTGCATATCTCATCCTGTATCTGCTGATACGCCTCTGCAATATCCTCCTTAGTTATCATGCCTCAAAAATGAGCTTTTTTAACAATATCCCGAAAGCAAATCTCTCCTGATAAAAAATCACTTAACTGATCTCAAGATAATCGAGATCCTTGGCAAAGGTTTCTTTAAGCTGATACAAAGCTATAAACGCAATAGCCAGAGTAACAAAACCTACCGTCATCGCACTGTTAATGATACCCATACTCCCTTTTAATGCAGTGAATGACAGTGTTACCACTACCAGAGATCCCCGAACAAAGTTGGGTACCGTGGTTGTAACGGTAGCTCTGAGGTTTGTGCCAAACTGCTCAGATGCGATGGTCACAAAGGTTGCCCAATATCCGGAAGAAAAGCCTAAGAACAGTACCAGCCATATAAATTGCTGTGAGTTCATGCCCTCAGCATTCAAGTAAACCACTATGCTGATAGCTGTAAGAATAAGAAAAATCATCATTACCTTTTTTCTGGATCGCCACATCTGACTCAAAAAACCGGCAACAATATCACCAACCGCAATTCCAATATAACAATACATAATACCTGTTCCTGCCGAAAGTGGCTCAGTGGCATTTAATTCCTTTCCGAATTCAGGCGAAAAAGTCACAAGAACGCCTACAACAAACCATAACGGAATTCCCAGAAGGATACAACTGAGGTATTTTTTAAATCGTTTTCCATCAGAAAAAAGCATCAATATATTACCCCGGCTGACCCCATCATTTTTTAAATTCTTAAACATTCCCGATTCGGCAAGGCCTACACGCATCCCAAGAAGAAGCAGTCCCATTATTCCTCCAAAAATGTAAGAGTTTTGCCATGTAAAATTTTCACCGATCAATGCAGCCACTACAGCTCCCATCAGACCAACTCCTGCAACTATCATTGTGCCATATCCCCTGTTCTCTTTACTCATGGTTTCCGTTACCAGGGTTATGCCTGCACCTAATTCCCCGGCAAGGCCGATCCCTGCAATAAAGCGGATTATTGCGTAAGCCGGAACAGAAGTAACAAAACCATTCGCCAGATTTGCTATTGAATAAAGCAGTATAGAGCCGAATAAAACGCTGATCCTGCCTTTTTTATCACCAAGGATACCCCAGAGGATGCCGCCGAGAAGCATGCCGAACATCTGGCTGTTAATAAGCATCGTTCCTACATCAAGAAGATCACTGTCAGCTACTCCAAGCCCTTTCAGACTTTGTATCCGGATTACCGAAAAAAGGATGAGGTCATATATATCTACAAAATAGCCAAGTGCGGCTACAATTATAATAAGTTTAACATTTTTGGAGTTTACAGCAGTTTGATCCATATAATTTATTTGAGTGCTCAATCTACAAACAAAATTGAGAAACAGAAACACCTTGAAATAATCCTATAAAGCCATTCATCCGATGAATAGAATCTTTGGATGAATATTTCTTAAATCATTCCATTTTACTGATATTAGCAAGGATGGTAGTAACTGAAAATATGCTCAAATGGGCAATTCGATTATATCCCCCTTTATTCTTCCAAAGAATATGGGTCAAGAAATTCGATAAAGGCTTTGTAGGAGTACATGTTAAGATCTCAAAAAGTTATTTCAATATAAATTATAACAACTCAATTTTTGGGGGGACCATATACAGCGCGTCAGACCCTTTTTATGCCTTACTTTTTGATCAGATTTTGAAACGCCGGGGTTTTAAAACCCGCGTTTGGTTAAAAAGTGCCAGTATTAATTATTTAAAGCCGGGACATGACAACCTTCATTTTAAAATATCTTTAAGTGAAGAAGACATCCAGGAGGCTGAAGATGCCTTACATACTGTTGGAAAATTTATTAAAGCCTTCCCGCTTGAAATTGTAAATAAGCAGGGTGAAGTTTGTGCAAAGGTCATCAATGAAGTATATATCCGTAACCTGTTCAAAGGTGAGGAACATACCATTGCCTATTAAGAAGATTTTATTATGATGAACGTCAGGAGACTTATTTTGGAAGGTGAGGGTGTTACGCTGGACTTCAAGAAAACGATAACAAGCTGTGAAAAGATTGCCAAGACGATGGTTTCTTTTGCCAATAATAAGGGTGGCCGGCTACTGGTGGGAGTTTCAGATGATGGAACGATCAACGGTGTGAAATCAGAGGATGAGGAGAATTATATGTTGACTAAAGCGGCTCATTTTTTCTGTAAACCCGCCCTCGAGCCAATTTTCCAAGAGATTTATATAGACGATAAGATTATTCTGGTAGTTGAGATCAAAAAAAGTGAGATGAAGCCGCATTATGCCCTTGGCGATGATAAAAAATGGTGGGTATATATCCGTGTTAATGATAAAAGCGTGCTTGCAAGCAAGGTTGTTGTAGAAGTTCTTAAACGTGAAAACAATGATCAGGGAGTGTTTCTAGAGTACACATCAAAGGAGAAAGCGCTATTGGAATACCTGGAGGAGAATCAACGTATCACGTCACGTGAATATAGTCATATGCTTAACCTATCCAGCAGAAGGAGCCAGCGGATACTTGTTAACCTTGTCCTTTCAGGTGTGATCAGACTGCACACTACTGAAAAAGAAGAATATTATACGGCATCCTGAAAAAAGACAAACATAATCCCCTCCTTTGTACGTATTAAGCTTCCAGCCAGATCCGGTGAAACGAACCTATAAAAAATACAAGCCACATTACCAAACCAACCTGAAACTTGCAATTCCGGTAGTTATTTCGCAATTGGGACATACTCTGGTTCATACTTCCGATAGTATAATTGTCGGTCATTTTGCAGGTACTATTCCGCTTGCAGCTGTGTCTCTGGTAAACAGCATTTTTACTGTTGTACTTGTAATAGGAATGGGTATCTCATACGGGCTAACTCCCCTGATCGCACAGGAAAGTGGCAAGAAAAATTTTAAGGAATGCGGCCGGCTATTAGCTAACGGCCTGTTGATCAATGCCATTGCTGGTATTTTATTGTATGGACTAGTCTATTTTGGCTCTCTGCTTATTATTGATAATATGGGCCAGGCTCCTGATGTGGTGCAGCAGGCAAGACCCTACCTGGGATTACTTGGTTTTTCAATCGTTCCACTGATGATTTTTATGACATTTAAGCAATTCGCTGAAGGTTTAGGTTTTACACGTCAGGCAATGATGATCTCATTATGGGGTAATGCCCTTAATATTTGTCTGGGCGTGATCTTTGTAAAAGGCTTATTTGGAATTACCCCAATGGGCATCAGTGGTGTAGGCTGGAGTACCTTAATCGATAGATCGATTATGGCTATTGTGATGGCTATATATGTGATCAGGTCCAAATATTTCAAAGTTTATCTTAAATCATTCGCTCTTAGATCAATTGGAAAGATACGTTCATTAAATATTCTTAGAATTGGGACACCGGTTGCAATGCAATACACCTTTGAAGTAAGTGCTTTCAGTGCAGCAGCAATTTTGATAGGTACAATCGGCGCGGTTGAGCAGGCAGCTCATCAGGTTGCGATCAACCTGGCCTCGATGACCTATATGATGGCAAGCGGGATATCTGCTGCAGCAACAATAAGAACAGGGAATAACTATGGACGGGAAGATTTTTTAAACCTCCGCTTATCTGCCATTTCAAGCTATCATATTGTCCTGGCTTTTATGGCTGTAACGGCTCTGATCTTTATAGGCTTTAACCAGTATTTACCCTGGATATTTACTTCAGACAAAGCAGTGATAGTAGTTGCTTCACAACTACTTATCATTGCTGGATTTTTTCAATTATTCGATGGGGCGCAAGTTGTTGGACTTGGAATACTGCGTGGAATTGGAGATGTAAATATTCCTACCCTTATCACCTTTTTCGCCTATTGGATCATAGGTTTACCAGTGGGGTATTATCTTGGCATACATCTCGGCATGGGGGCCAATGGCATCTGGTATGGATTGACCCTTGGATTACTTGTTTCTGCAGGCTTATTATATAGCAGATTCCATTTCTCTTCTAAGAAGCTGGTTCGGCTAACTCATACATAATAGCAGTAACAGGAATCTTGATCTCGTTATATATCTGTGACTGCATTTTTTTTAACCTGTCAACATGGTCATCAAGACGATCATTTATATTCATATATCTGATCAAATCTCCGGTGCGTGTGTCAATAAATCTGTAACGTGTAAAATATTGTTTTTCCATTTTACAAAATTACTGTAATTTAATTGAAAATGAGGATTTTACGTTAAGAAAATTGTCACCTGAAGGTATAAACTTAAAATCAGAAATAAAGATCATAAGCTGTCCGGTATGTATTGCAGTGAGCCTCAACGATATCACTTAACTTTGCTGAATAGCCTCCGCCCATACTAATCTGAACGGGAATACTCATTTTTTTACACAAACCCAGAACAAAAGCATCTCTTTCTGTGCAGGCGTCCAGAGATAAATCAAGTTTTCCGAGTTTATCTGAAGCTAAAACATCTACACCGGCCAGATAGAAACCAAAATCCGGACGATGCTGAGTAATCAATTCGGTTAAGTGTATACTCAATAAAGAGAGGTATTCCTGGTCTCCGGTCCCATCATCAAGACCAATATCCAGATCTGAATGTTCCTTCCGGAATGGAAAATTCTTTTCAGCATGTATCGAAAAGG
Source organism: uncultured Sphingobacterium sp. (assembly GCA_964358565.1). GTDB lineage: Bacteria > Bacteroidota > Bacteroidia > Sphingobacteriales > Sphingobacteriaceae > Daejeonella. The sequence goes on from CAYHRC010000023.1 coordinate 15,368, forward strand.
TAAATACCCTGGGATCCTTGCTGAAAATCTCTGCCGTTCCGTTTCCCTGGTGGACATCCAGGTCTACAATTAATATTCTATTTGCTAACCCATTATTCAGAAG
>CAYHRC010000024.1:0-6718 GCA_964358565.1 uncultured Sphingobacterium sp.
ATTTACAGAATTTTAGCCCCTTATTAGGTGACCTGTTTTGTTATGTTTTAACAGGTCACCTAATAGGTCACAAAAACTTGCAATTATTTGGGTTTTTTTGGGGTGGTGCTAAACGAAAAAACGCCGTAATTCATTGAATTACAGCGTTTTTGATATTGTTTGTATGCTTACTTGCGGAGAGCTAGGGATTCGAACCCCAGGAACCTGTAACAGTTCAACAGTTTTCAAGACTGCCGCAATCGACCACTCTGCCAGCTCTCCGGCGCAAAAGTACAAACTCCGGCTTAATCTGCAAACAAAAAAACTCTTTTTTGAATTAAAGTCTGTAACTCACAGACACTGAACGTGAAATATTATGCAAAAAATAAATATTCAGGTTTTCTGTTCCAGCTTTTCTTCTACGGGCTCGTTTTTAAAGCTGTTAAATTGTGGTTTTACAATCCGGATACTGCGCTTTGAAAGGTCAATGCTTGCATTTAATTCGAAGCCCACTAAAATGATCAGGGAGTTCAGATAAAGCCAGATCATCAGAACGATAAGAGTACCTATCGATCCGTATAGCTTATTGTAATTTCCAAAATTGTTGATGTAGTATGAAAAGCCCCAAAAAGTAAATACAGCCAGGATTGTAGCCATCCAGGAACCCGCACTGAAAAAACGCCACTTTTTGGCATGCGCTGGTCCGTATCGGTATAAAATGGATATCGTAAAAAAGTAAACAACCACCAGAATAAACCACCTGCCAAGGTTTATAACATGCAACCAGAATGAATCTTTAAAGCGTAATTCAGTTTTTAAAAACTCAAGTACAGATTCCCCGATTGTCATAATGATCAGCCCGAATATCAAAGCAAATGAGATGAGTACGGTTAAGTTCAGGGCAACAAGCCGCTGCTTGAGCCATGGCCTGGTCTCAGTAATGAGGGAGGATTTATTGAAGGCCTGCATTAAAGTATGCACACCATTTGTTGAGAATATCAGTGCTAATAAAAAACCGAAGGAAAGTAATTTTGAATTCTGGTTACTTACAATATCCAAAAGGGTGGTTTTAACTGCATCATAGGCTTCGACAGGAAGTACCAGCGCTATGAGGTTCATCAGCTGATCCTGGAAGTGATCGATAGGTACATAGGGAATTAATGTGAAAATGAAAATAATGGCAGGAAAGATAGCCAGCATAAAATTATAAGCCAGCGAAGTAGCCTTGTTGACCAACTCGTCTTTTCCTATTTCCTGAAAAAAGAAACTTGCCACGGTATAAACAGGCAGCGGACTGAATCCGGGCAGGATCATCACCTTTGTCCACTCAATGAGCAGATAATACGGTTTAAACTTTAAAAGATGCCTATGAAACCAGAACATTTTCTGAAATTAGTTAAAATAAACCCTTAACCTGCTCAGAAAATCATCTGAAGGCAAACAAGGCTTGTTTTTTTCCTTATCTATAAATACAAGGGTAGTTTCTCCAAGGTTTATTAGTTCCTTCTTCTCATTATAAAGCTCATAAAGAAAGTTAATTCTTAAAGAAGGCATTTTAGCTATAGTAACCTTTACCGTGATCTCTTCATCATAAAGGGCAGGTTTAATATATTTGCACTTCAGTTCAGTTACCGGCATGATTATGCCTTTATCTTCCATAGATTTATACGTCATTCCAAGGCTCCGGAGCATTTCTACACGACCAACTTCATAAAATTCAGCATAATTGCCATAATACATATAACCCATTTGGTCTGTATCGGCATATCGTACGCGGATCTTACTTGAATGACTGTACATTATTTTTTTATATTTCGCTCATTCAGCGCCTCCTGGAATTTTTTTGCATTGACCAAATGCTCTGACAAAGTTGGCGCAAAATTATGATAACCTGAAAAATCTTCCTTAGCACACATATAGAGGTAATTGTGCTTATCAAAATTCAAAACTGCATCTATAGCATGAATACTGGGCATGGAGATCGGTCCGGGAGGCAAACCTGTCCTGATATATGTATTGTAGGGCGAGTCTTTTCTCAGGTGCTTATTTAATACACGCCGAATGGTAAAATCATTATTAGCAAAGATCACGGTAGGATCGGCTTCGAGGCGCATGCCTTTCTTCAGACGGTTCATATATAAACCGGCAATAACCGGCATCTCTTTATCATGAAGGGCCTCTCCATCCACTATAGAGGCAAGAATACTTACCTTAATAGGAGTGAGGCCTATTTCCTCAGCTTTTGCTTTTCTTTCAGTGGTCCAGAATTTATTGTATTCATCATACATTCGGAGGAAGAACTTTTCGGCAGATGTATTCCAGTATAACTCATAGGAGTTAGGAATGAACATTGTATATACATTTTCGGTGTCAAACCCATACTTTTCCACGAATGCTGCAGAATCAAGCAAATCGGATATCGATGCTGAGTCACTTTCGATTTTCTTCGAGACCATCCCGGCCAGGGTGTGTTTGAGCCGTACATTCTGGAATGAAATCTTCACAGGTTCCTGATTGCCGGCTTTTAACATATTTATTAATGAACGGTTGCTCATCCCTTTCGATAAGCGATATTTTCCTGCTTTTACTACAGGCGGATAATCCATATTATGAGCTGCATTGTAAAATGAAATGGTATCCTTAACCATTTTCTCTTTTTTTATTGTGCTGTACACGTCCTTAAAATCAGATCCTGTACTGATGTACAAGTAATCTTCATTGCCGGTCACATTAGGCGCAAAATATTTAAGATAATAATTAAAAGCAGTGCCGGCCAGTGTAAGTGCCAGCACAAGACCAAGGGCAATGAATATTTTTGCCTTGAAACTAAGTTTATTTGACTTTTTGGTCACCATTCGTTTTGTTTTATGTATTCATTTTTCTCCATGCCAGCAGGCCGCCTGTCAGGTTCCTTACATTCGTATACCCATATTGTGTTAAGGTTCTTTTTGCTGTTTCACTTCGCAGGCCCCGCTGACAAATTACGATGATCTCACTATCTTTAATATAATCGAGTTTGTCAACTTCCTTTAACAATTTAACTAAAGGAATATTATCTCCACCAAGATTAAAGGTCTGGAATTCCAGCTGCTCCCTGACATCTATAATTATAAATGTTCCGGGCTTCTGAAAGCGTGAATTAAATTCGGTAACAGAAATATCCATGGGACTAAAGTCCGTTTGTAAGTACTACATCAATTTGTGTACCGATGCTTACTTTGTTCAGCGAATCGGTGATCGCCGGAAACTGTTTAATGATCTTTGCATTTAAAGTATCAGTTACCGCGCCTTCATAAGTTACTTCACCAAGCATGAGCGAAGAACCAAGCAATGACAGCCTGGCTTCATTCAGGTTCAGTCCAAGTAAATTAGGGATATCGACTTCACTTGCTCCCTTACCATCACCTAAAACAAGATCAATACGGGAACCTTTAGGCAATTGCTGACCTTTTCGTATTTGATTTCCTCCGAATGACGCACTGAGAATAACATCCCGTGCTACATCGGATACATAACTGGTATCTCCAATTTTTAACTGGTAATTATTAAGTATTGAGCGTACCTCGAGAAATGTTTTCCCTTCAATGTCCGGAAATTTAATATCAGGGGCACCGCTTGTAATGATCAGGTATATGGTTCTGTTTGATTTAACATTCGTATTCGGATCGGGATCCTGCTCAACAACAATTCCGGGTTCTTTATCGATGAGGTAAACTGAATCGTTTATCTGATATCTTAAACCCTGTGATTCAAGTATTTCAATTGCTTTTTCAATAGATAAGCCCTTCAATTTCGGGACGGGCATACCTTCACCATGATGGGTATAAAAACTTAAGCTATAGAATATAAATAACAAAAAGGCTAATATGGATACACCTGCAATAATGAGATTTTTACGAAAGGTTTTAGTACGTAAGTAAACGAAATATTTGCCCATTATTTGCTTTAAATGATTAAATGGTTTTGTTAATGGATGAAACCTTCATTTAGTTTCATCGCGGGACCTTCGTACCTGCACAATTTTTAAAGGTCCCATAAAAATTCAAAATTAAGCAATATTGAGGATAAATATTAGCAGGACACAGACATCGTTTATTTAAAAAATTATATTTGAGGCAATCCCGCACATGCGGGACTTTAAAAAACAAATTAATCAGAAAAGGTGCTTGTCCACCTTAACAAAAAGCAAATAACTTATTTATATAGAATTCTCTAATGAAAACGACAATAGCATTGGTAACAGGTGGATTTACAGGCGAATCGGTAATATCATTTAAAAGTGCCGGTTTTGTTGAAACCCAAATTGACCCGGATAAATATGAAGTTTATAAGATTTCAGTTCTAAAAGAGGGCTGGTATTATACAGATGCAGTTTCAGAAAAGCATTTCATTGACCGGAATGATTTTACTTTAAAGCTTGGAAACAGGACAATACATTTTGACGCAGTATTTATTATGATTCATGGATCACCTGGCGAAGACGGTAAACTGCAGGGGTATTTTGATATGCTGGATATACCATATACTAGTTGTGATGCTTTGACATCAGCTCTGACCATGAATAAGGGATATTCAAAAGCAGTAGTAAATGGCATCCAAGACCTGTATACAGCCAGATCCATCCAATTATTTGAAGATACGGATGCTAATTCAGCCTTAATTTCAGACTCGCTGAATCTTCCGCTATTTATTAAGCCTAATCATGGTGGCAGCAGTATCGGAATGAGTAAAGTTATAAGTTCCGCTAATTTGCCTGAAGCCCTTCATAAGGCATTTATGGAAGATCAACAGGTTCTTGTTGAGGAGTTTATTGAAGGTCGCGAATTTTCAATAGGGGTATATGGTGGAAAGAAAGGGCTGATAGTTTTACCTGCTACAGAAGTTATCCCTTCTAACGATTTTTTTGATTTCGAGGCCAAATATACGCCCGGAGCAACAGAGGAGATCACTCCCGGCAGGATGACTGAGGAAGAGAAGAATCGTGTTGAGCGTGTAATTAAAGATATTTACCGCAGATTGAACTGCAAGGGAATGGTTCGTATCGATTATTTCCTTCAGAAGCAGACCGGTAATTTTTACTTTGTGGAGATCAATACCATTCCCGGACAGACAGCCCAAAGTTTTATTCCACAGCAGGTTCGTGCTGCAGGAATGAATATCAGGGATTTTTATGGAGAATTGATCGAAATGGCCCTGGAAAGATCCTAAATCAGATCGAGTAACGGAGGATCATATCTTCAGAAACCTTAACGCCCTTTCCTGTATTGATATCGATCATAATGTAATCAAACCAGCCATCACAAGCAACTTTGCTGGTTTTACTTATCCAGATTTTAAATTTCACCCTGCAGCCTTTGGAATTTATAGTTTCTATACCCGTTTCTACTGTAAATTTGTCCCCCAATCCAAGTGGACGTTTATAATCAACATAAGCAGTACGGACTACCCAGCCATAACCCTGCTTAAGAAAATCTTCCATGGGCATTTTATAGAAGGTTTCCATCTGTTCATACCGGGCAGCCAGGACATAATCAAAATAGGTGCTGTTATGAACATGGTTAAACATGTCGATATCGTCAGGCCTTACTTTAAATTCGCTAACAAAGCTGCTGTATTTTTCGGGGGTATCCATTCATGCGAAATTCGGGGTTAATATTGAGATTAAAAATAGTTGTTCGTTATTAGTTGTTGGTTGTTAGACATGTGTTATCGGAATGGATAATTGATAATTGACAGTTGACAATTCACAGATATCAATTTCCGAAAATTTTTGTAAATAGTTGCTATTTAATTACCAGCGACTGATTACCGAACGGTTAATAACTAGTTAATTACCGTGTACCGACACTAAATTTACTGCTTAAGCAAAAGATTGCAACGCATAGCCCGGCACCGCTACCGCGGGGCAACCCCGATATTAAAATCATTCTGCAGATCCGTTTGATAAACCTTGACATTTATTTAAAGCATTTATCAGATGGTCAAAATACAAATAATCCGGCCGGAGGTGCTTTTGTCTTGACAGCCAGGGTAATATTATTTCTTCTGATAATCTAACATATAATAGTATTATCCCTATTTGAAATTACCTTTAAATCGTGTATCTTTGCAACTAATTCTTTATTTATTAACCGCTTTAATATTATTCAGGTAATGTATTTAAGTACAGAGTACAAGGCAGATATTTTTGCCAAACACGGAAAAGGTGCAACAGATACCGGTTCTGCAGAAGGACAGGTAGCATTATTTACCGCACGTATTGCTCATTTAACAGGGCATTTAAAACAAAACAAGAAGGATTTTTCTACACAATTATCTCTTCAGAAACTAGTTGGTAAACGCCGTGCCTTATTGGCATATCTTTACAAAAAAGATATTAACAGGTATCGTGCAATTATCAAAGCATTAGAGTTAAGAGATATTATAAAATAATCTTGACAAACATTGCAAAGCCATCCTCAAGTGGGATGGCTTTTTACGTTATTAAAAGAAAATAAAAATAAAAGAAGATGTGCTCAAAAGAGGAAAAGTACGTCGCTATAGAAACCAATGAGTTATAACGCATTTAAAAAATCTTTTGATCTGGGCGATGGCCGTATGATCGAAATTGAAACCGGCAAATTGGCTAAACAGGCTGATGGTTCGGTTGTGGTAAAAATGGGAGACACCATGCTGCTGGCAACGGTTGTTTCCTCGATAGGTGCCAAAGCTGGTACCGATTTTTTACCCTTATCTGTAG
>CAYHRC010000024.1:6728-15252 GCA_964358565.1 uncultured Sphingobacterium sp.
AAATATGCCTCAACAGGCCGTATTCCGGGTGGTTTCTTACGTCGTGAGGCTAGATTATCTGATTATGAAGTTCTGATATCCCGTTTGGTGGATCGTGCCCTGCGGCCGATGTTCCCGGCAGATTATCATTCTGATACCCAGGTGATGATTACCCTGATATCTGCAGATAAAAATATAATGCCTGATTGCCTTGCTGGTTTAGCAGCATCAGCAGCTATCGCCGTTTCAGATATTCCCTTCAACGGGCCGATCTCTGAAGTTCGTGTAGCTAAAATTGACGGCAAATTAATTATCAATCCTTACCTGAGTGATCTTGAACGGGCAAGCATCGATCTGCTTGTTGCCGGAACGGAGCATGATATTGTAATGGTTGAAGGTGAAGGAGATGAAATTTCTGAAGAGGAAATGGTAGAAGCTATTGAGTTTGCTCACAAAGCTATCATTATCCAGGTTCAGGCTCAGAAAGAACTGGCAGAAATGGTCGGTAAAACTCAGAAACGTATTTACAGCCATGAAACTCATGATCTTGATTTGAGGGCCAAAGTATTTGCAGCGACTTATGATAAGGTTTATGCAATTGCTAAATCGAAATCTGCGAAGCATGAGCGCAGTGATAAATTTGCAGAGGTAATTACTGAATTTATTGCAGCTTTAGGCGAAGGAGTTGATGATTTAACTCAATCTCTTTCTAAAAAATATTTTCATGATGTTCAGTATGATGCGATCCGTAACCTGGTATTAGATGAAGGAATTCGTCTGGATGGCCGTGATTCACGTACCGTGCGCCCTATCTGGAGCGAGGTTGGATATTTGCCATCTGCCCACGGTTCAGCAGTTTTTACCCGCGGTGAAACACAGTCCTTAACAACTGTTACTCTTGGTGCAAAATCTGATGAGCAAATGATTGATGGTGCCTTCTTTAACGGATACCAGAAATTCCTTTTACATTATAATTTCCCGGGCTTTTCAACCGGAGAGGTTCGCCCGAACAGGGGTGCCGGCCGCCGCGAGATCGGTCATGGTAACCTGGCTATGCGTTCATTAAAAAGGGTTTTACCTGGCGATGAAAATCCATATACTATCCGCATTGTTTCCGATATTTTGGAATCAAACGGATCATCTTCCATGGCCACTGTTTGTGCCGGAACACTTGCTTTGATGGATGCAGGTATCAAGATCAAATCTCCTGTTTCAGGAATTGCAATGGGATTGATCACTGATGAAAAGACTGGTAAGTATGCTATTTTAAGTGATATTCTTGGAGATGAGGATCATTTAGGAGATATGGACTTTAAAGTTACTGGTACCGAAAAAGGTATCGTGGCTTGTCAGATGGACCTCAAGATCAATGGATTAAAGTGGGAAGTATTAACTGCTGCTTTAAAGCAGGCTAATGAAGCCCGCCTTCACATCTTAAATGAGATGAAGAAGACCATGGCTCAGCCCCGTGAGGATTATAAACCACATGCTCCGCGTATCGTTACCCTGAAAATTGACAAAGAATTCATCGGAGCCATTATTGGCCCTGGAGGAAAGATCATCCAGGAAATGCAGCGTGAAACTGGTGCTACCATTGCTATTGAAGAAAAAGATAACCAGGGTATTATCCAGATCTTTGCTGATAATAAGGAAGCGATTGATAAAGCGGTTAGCCGTATCAAGGCAATTGCTTCTAAGCCTGAGGTTGGTGAAGTTTATGAAGGTAAAGTTAAAACGATCATGCCATTTGGTGCTTTCGTTGAAATCATGCCTGGCAAAGATGGTTTGCTTCACATCTCTGAGATCGACTGGACCCGTCATGAAACCATGGATGGTGTATTGAATGTTGGAGATGTTGTAAAAGTTAAACTTCTTGACGTAGACAAGCAGGGTAAATTGAAGCTTTCACGTAAGGCTTTACTGCCGCGTCCTCCAAGACCGGAAGAAGAAAAACCTGCCGCACAATAGTAAAAAGCTAATCTATATAAATGAAACCTGTCCATGCCCAGCGCGGACAGGTTTTTGTTTTTTTGAGGCTTTTATGCTGCGATTGACCTCCTGATCATCAATTTAGGAACGATTATGGCTTAAATCCTGCCTTTCCCATACAAAATTGTAAATTTGTCTATTATGAAGCATCTTATTGCCCCTTCTGTATTATCAGCTGATTTTGCCAATTTACAGGATGATATAGAAATGATCAACCGCAGCCAGGCTGACTGGTTCCATATAGATATTATGGACGGATTATTTGTACCTAACCTGTCATTCGGTTTTCCTGTCTTAAAGGCAATTCAGAAGCATGCCAGAAAGCCTCTTGATGTACATTTGATGATCATGGATCCTGACAGATACCTGGAAGACTTTCAAAAAGCAGGTGCAGCAAATATTACTGTTCATTATGAAGCCTGTACACATCTGCATAGGACCATCTCTGCTATAAAAGATCTCGGCTGCAGGGCGGGGGTAGCCCTTAACCCGCATACTCCTGTAAATTTACTGTCCGATATAATTGAAGATATAGACCTGGTTTGCATCATGTCTGTTAATCCAGGATTTGGCGGACAAAAGTTTATTGAAAATACTTACAATAAGATAAATAGTCTTAAAGCACTTGCTTCGGGTAGAAACGATGCTTTGCTTATTGAAATAGATGGTGGCGTGAGCATACAAAATGCCTTAACTTTATTGAAAGCAGGCGCCAATGTATTGGTTGCCGGCAATGCAGTATTTGCTGCTGCAAATCCGGAATTAGAGATTTCTGAACTAAAAGGTCTTCACCCGGAAATTTTAAGTGCCTGATCTGAATGTGAAGCAGAAAGATCAAGGATTATCCGGGCTTTTTTTACAGGACCTCAATCCCTGTGCAGTTAAACAACTTCGTTTTTATTTTATCCTGCTATTATTCTTCACTTTTTTACAATCTTCCTCCGGCCAGGATCTTACCAGCATTAAAGGTAAGATCAGGTCATCAAAAGGTGAACTCCTGAGCGGGGTGACCATACAGGTGAAAAATACCCGGCATTTCGTTCAAAGTGACAGGGAAGGGGCTTATTACATCAAAGGCGTTCCGCTAAATACGACACTTTTATTTAGCAGACTGGGATATAAAAGTCTAAGCCTTTCTCTTGGTCTGATTAAAAATGCGGAAAATATTCAGGATGTTGTTCTCTTTCCGGATATACAGTCGCTTGATGAAGTACACATCACCGAGAAGTTTAATGGAAGCAATCTTGTTCCGATGGAAACATCAAAGTTTAAATCTTTTCCACAAACTTCGGGGAGTTTAGAAGGTTTCATCAAGAATATGCCCGGAGTTTCCGGCAATAATGAGTTAAGCTCGCAGTATTCTGTACGTGGCGGCAATTTTGATGAAAACCTGGTATACCTGAACGATATTGAGGTCTTCAGGCCCATATTACAAGGAAATGGACAGGAGGAAGGCTTAGGGTTTATTAATCCGGATCTTGCAGGTACAGTTCGTTTTTCTGCAGGCGGTTTTGAAGCACGTTACGGGGATAGGTTGTCATCAGTACTTGATGTAAGATATACCAGGCCGGACAGTATTTCAGTTGAAGCTTCATCAGCCTTTCTTGGCAGTTCCGCCGCCCTGAAGATCCCTTTTAAAAATAGTTATCTGCTTGCAGGCATAAGACTTAAGACCAATCAAAGCCTCCTGAGCAGACAAGACGTAGAAGGAAGCTATAAATCCAAATTCTCAGATTATCAGGTTCTTTATAAACACGATCTCAATACCAAATTCAGTCTCTCGTTTTTCGGGAATTATAACCAGGGGGATTTTGACCTAAGACCGGATCATCGTGTAACTGAATTTGGCACTTCTGATGATGTTTTAAAGCTTAATGTCAATTATCAGGGCAGGGAAGCTACTGATTATACTTCCTTGACGGGCGCTTTCACGTTGGCATATAATGTTTCCCATACTTTAAATTTTAAATGGATAAATTCAGTCAGCCGAACAAGAGAAAATGCGAATTCTGATCTGCTCGGATGGTATGCTTTCGATGAACGTGATGGTCTGGGATCAGACAGCCCGGGCTCAGAGCTGGGAAGAGGCTCTTACCTTGATTTTTCCGGTAATAAGCTGAACTCACTTATATATGCTTCAGAATTGCGCGCTTACAAGCAGCTGCGAGGATCTTTTTTAGAAATGGGTTTACGTTTACAAAATGATGTCCTGAAAGACCGGATAAGTGAATTTACAGCTGTTGATAGTTCGGGATACTCATTACCGGCTTCAGGTAGGTGGGAATACTCAGATATCATATATCAGCAAAATAAAATTGATACCAAACGAATAAGTGGCTTTTTGCAAAATACATTCAGTTTGAAGCCTTTTCTTACTTTAACTGCTGGTGTCAGAGCCAATTACAATTCTTTTTCACATGAAACCCTGATAAGCCCGAGGTTATCGCTCATGTATTATCCGGGTACGGCTGATGAATTTCTTCTACGATTTTCAGCAGGATCTTATACACAGGCTCCATTTTATAGGGAGCTCATAAATATTAACGGAACCCTGAATGAAAATGCCGTCGCACAAAGGGCATTTCAATTGCTTAACGGTGCTGATTATAAGTTCAATGGCCTTGGAACGAAGCTCAGGTTGACATCAGAGCTATATTATAAGTTTCTTTACAGGATCACCCCTTATAATATTCAGAATCTTAAGATCAGATATTTGTCTGATCAAAGATCGCGGGGGTATGCGGCTGGAGCAGATTTTAGCCTGAGCGGTAACTTTGCAAAAGATCTTGAATCTACCTTCCGCATTTCCCTGATGAAAACTGAAGAAGACATACAGGATGACGCATATCAGAGTGTTGATGCCGCAGGCAATCAGGTCATTGTGAGACCGGGATATTTAAGAAGACCTGCAGATCAGCGTCTAAATATTGGATTATTATTTCAGGACCGCCTGTTGCAAAATCCAACGTACAAGGTTCATCTCAATTTACTTTATGCTTCCGCATTGCCAGTTTGGCCTCCGGGAGCAGATCGCTACCCGGATGTTTTTAAAATACCCCCTTATAAGCGTGTTGATATTGGTTTTTCAAAAGATTTTGCCGATCCGGAAGCTAAAAGAGTCCCCGTTTTTGTCAGTAAATATTTTCAATCGCTTAGCCTTCATGCTGAAATCTTCAATTTACTCAATATAAAAAATACAGTTTCATACCTATGGTTAAAAGATCGTGATAGTAATCAATATGCGGTGCCAAACTATCTGACGTATAGAAAACTGAATATCAGGCTGGCAGCCAAATTGAAAAGTCGCTAAATAATTCAAATCATTTATGAATAAGGGCTCAAAAACCTAGAGGTGTCGATTTATTCTGCTATTTTTGCGCAATAAATTTTTAGATCATGATACATAATTTTGGTGCAGGTCCATGCGTTTTACCACAGGAAGTTTTTAAGCAGGCGGCACAGGCCGTACTCGAATTTAATGGTACAGGCTTATCCATATTAGAAATATCCCACCGTACACCTGAGTTTGAAGCAGTTGTAGACGAAACAGTACGTTTAGTAAAGGAGCTTTTGAATGTACCTGATGGCTATTCTGTTGTTCTGCTGCAGGGTGGAGCAAGTTTACAGTTTTCTATGGTTCCCATGAACTTACTCGGAGAAGGACAGACTGCATCATACCTGGATACTGGTGTTTGGGCAAGCAAGGCGATCAAGGAAGCAAAGTTATTCGGAAATGTAAATGTTGTAGCCTCATCAAAAGAACAGAACTACAACTTTATTCCTAAAGATTTCGAAATTCCAAAGGATTCAGCCTATTTCCACTTCACATCCAATAATACCATTTATGGTACTGAGTTCCACCATATACCAAAATCTCCGGTACCAATGGTCTGCGATATGTCATCAGATATTTTCAGCCGTGAAATCAGAGTATCAGATTTTGACCTGATCTATGCCGGAGCACAAAAGAACATGGGTCCTGCAGGAGTAACACTGGTAATCGTAAATGATAAGATATTAGGTAAACTGGACAGGAAAATACCTTCTATGCTAGATTATAAGGTTCAGATAGATGGTGGTTCCATGTACAATACCCCGCCGGTATTTGCGATCTATGTATCCATGTTAAACCTTCGCTGGTTAACATCTAAAGGAGGAGTGGCAGAGATTGAAAAAGAAAATATCTCAAAATCAGAAGCCCTTTACAGAGAAATAGACAGGAACCCTTTATTTAAGGGTACATGTAAGATCGAAGATCGTTCCAGGATGAATGTTTGCTTTGTAACGGAAAATCCTGAGCTTGAAAAACCATTTTTAAAATTTGTAGAGGATAGAGATATCATTGGCATTAAAGGTCACCGGAGTGTGGGCGGTTTCAGGGCTTCTTTATATAATGCCCTCCCAATTACCAGTGTGCATTCACTGATTGATGCCATGCAGGACTTTGCAGAAAAGCACAGGGCCTAAGTTGATTTTCTGGTTCGGATGGGCTTATATCAGATAAATCTGCTTCAATTAATAAATAAGATAATCAATATAATATCCATAAAATCAATTAATTAAGATATGTTCCGTATACTCGCCAATGATGGCATTGATCCAATAGGTAAAGAATTATTAGAGAAAGCAGGGTTCAAGGTTGATACTACCCATATTCCGCAAGCCGATCTGACAGAAGGTTTAAAACAATATGATGCAATTACGGTACGCAGTGCTACGAAGGTTCGCAAAGAGCTGATCGATGCCTGTCCGAATATTAAACTGATTGGACGCGGCGGAGTCGGAATGGATAATATTGATGTGGACTACGCCAGGTCAAAGGGTCTGGCCGTGGTTAATACGCCTGCGGCATCATCTCTTTCTGTAGCTGAATTAGTTTTTGCACACTTATTTACTGGTATCAGATTTTTGCAGGATTCAAACCGGAAAATGCCTGTTGAGGGAAACATCAAATTCAATGACCTGAAAAAAGCTTATGCAAAAGGTGTTGAACTTCGTGGTAAAAAGATAGGTATCATTGGTTTTGGCCGTATTGGCCGCGAAACCGCAAAAGTTGCGCTTGGTTTAGGAATGGAAGTTCTTGCATATGATCTCTTCGAAGTTCCTGGTGAGCTTGAAATACAACTTGCAGGTAACATTCGTGTCATTTGCCCGATACATGCGCTGAGTGTTGATCAGTTAATAAAGCAATCAGACTTCATAAGCCTTCATGTTCCTTTCGCCGAGAAACCGGTATTGGGTAAAGAAGAATTTGAAATGATGAAGGAGGGTGTCGGAATTGTGAACTGTTCACGTGGCGGAACTATAGATGAAGATGCATTGATTGAGGCGTTGAATTCTGGAAAAGTATCTTTCGCAGGTTTGGATGTGTTCGATAATGAGCCAACTCCGCGTACGGATCTTCTTACTCATCCTAAGGTTTCATTAACACCACATATCGGCGCATCAACAAATGAAGCCCAGGAACGGATCGGGACTGAATTAGCTAACCTTATTATCGATTTTTTTAAAACGGTCTGAGTATAGCTTTCAGGTATCTTCAATCGGTTTTGGTGCATTGATAAATTGAATTACATGCCTAAGATCAAAGCATTCAGGGGAATTAGACCCAGTGCGGCTTATGCCGGCCAGGTTGTCCTTGATATCGAGAATTTAAGTATTGACGAGGCTAAGATTATCCGGCAGGAAAATCCATATTCATATGTGAATATGCTTGTTCCCAAACTGGATAATTTTTTTTTGATGGGCTCGAAAAATGAACTTGTTTACAAAAAAATTAATGAAAATTTCGAGGAATTCGTAGACAAAGGAGTTCTCATCACAGACCCTGAACCTTCTTTATATATCTACCAGACCACCCGCGGGAAATTGGTTCAAACCGGAATATGGGCAGTCACATCAATAGATGATTATCTCAATAATGTTGTCAAAAAGCATGAGCTGACACGTGCGGACCGGGAACAATCTCTAATAAATTATCTTCAGCAAACCGGCATTGACGCCAATCCTGTACTCATCACCTATATTGCTGTACCTGAAATTGATGAGATCATTTCAAAGGTTTGCAGGAAAGAGCCTGAATTGTCTTTTGTCAAGCAGGATGCTGAACACAGGCTTTGGAAAATAGATACTGAAGCAGATGTCAGCAACCTGGTTAATGCCTTTGCAAAACTTCCTGTCTCTTATATCGCCGATGGACACCATAGGGCCGCTGCGGCATCCCTCTTAGGTATAGAACGCCGGAAACTTAACCTGAAGCACAGGGGTGACGAGGAGTATAATTTCTTTACATCGGTTTATATGTCGGCAGATCAATTGAAGATCTACGAATTTAACCGTCTTCTCAAAGATCTTAACGGATTGTCTGCTTCTCAGTTCATTGATGCCTTGTCGCAGCATTTTACTATAGAGAAAAGCAGGGAAGGAGAGGCTGTTATTCCGCGTGAATTGCATCATTTTGGAATGTATCTGGATGGATAATGGTATCGACTTGTCGCACGGCGGGAGACTCTGAAGCACCAACATCCGGTAGCCCAGCTTGATGTTAGCATCCTGC
>CAYHRC010000025.1:0-15090 GCA_964358565.1 uncultured Sphingobacterium sp.
GAAAAAAATATTTTCCATTCTTTTCCAAATACAATAAACCTCCGTTCCGCCATCCTCGAAAAGTCCATTTTCCAGATTGCCACAGAGTGTTATTAATAAAATCGATATAATAAAAACCTTCTTCCGGAACGATGCTATTAAATTTAAACTGATTATTTCTTACAATAGTAGAATCATAAATGATTGAAAAATCTAAATTTGTAAGCCTTACTTTTGTGCCGTTTATACTATCTACTTGTCCTAGAACAGTTATTTGTATATCAGATTTACATGAGGAGAATAATAAAAAAAATACTCCGGTTATAATTATACAGCACTTAACAAGGTATGTCATTGGCTTGAGTTGGCAAATCTGATAAAACTCAAAAAGTGGAGGGAATTCCTCCACTTTTCTTAAACTAACCTCTTGATGGATCATTAGTAAGCAAGGTTGAGCATTTGCAGAGACTTGCTCACATCTCATTTCACCCAGATCTTCATATTGTGTACAGCAATAAGAATGGTAAGATCCAGAAGTTACATTACAATTAGGATTATCGTATCCCCCTGTAACTTTTTTCATTTGCTCTATCAGCATTATCTTTTTTTGGAACATGATGACTAATTAAAGAAGTAAGTGAAATGAAGAATGTGGTAAATTAAAAATACATTAAATGTAAAACAATTCACCTCCAACAACATATAATTTTAAAGCCATGTTGTTTTTAAAGCATTTTTATTTAAAAAACATTTAACTTTCACCTATATCTCCACACATTCAACCCATGAGTGGACCTATTATTAAGAAGTACCGAAAACTGAAAGGATATTCAGGAACAGATATGGCGTTTAATTGGGAATTTCGCAAAATGCATATTCTATGAGAGAATTAAGCCGAACTTGTATTACAGATAGAGAATTTCAACAATTCTGGATATCCCTGTTATAGTAAAAATTGGAGATGATCATCTGAATGAACTGGCAAGACATTACTCTGCAGAAGCAATAAGAACACAAATATAGTATGCATTTTGATTTCTATTATGTCTTTAAAACGCAATCAATATCATTCCATTCAACATCAAAAAGAATATAGTGCAAGCTAAATCTGACTAACAAATTCCCTCATTGCCAGTCCCGGATCAGCCTCCTTCATAAAATTTTCACCGATCAGAAAGCCGTTAAAACCTGCCTTTTTCAATTCAATGATGGTTTCAGGCTTACTGATCCCACTCTCCGAAATTTTCAAAAACTGATCCGGAATATGATCAACAAGATCGAAAGAATGCTGAACTGAAACTGAAAAATCACCAAGATTACGATTATTAACGCCAACGGCATCCAAATCATCACATAGGCTCAGGTCTAATTCTTCTTTATTATGAACTTCTAAAAGAACATTCATGCCGAGTGTTTTAGCCAGCCTTGCCATCTTTCCGACTTCCTGCGGAGTTAATATTGCAGCGATCAGCAAAATGATATCTGCCCCAAGGGCTTTTGCTTCTATGATCTGGTATTCATCTAACATGAAATCTTTACGAAGCAGAGGTATTTGGTTCGCCTTTCTGGCATCCACAAGATCCTGTTTTCTACCGCCGAAGAATTTGTTGTCGGTTAAAACTGATAAAGCCGAAGCTCCTGCAGCTACATAAGCGTTTGTTACCTGCTTAACACTAAGCCGGTCATTAATAATTCCCTTCGAAGGTGATTTCCGCTTATATTCAGCGATGATACCGCTGAGGGCAGGGTTTAGAATAAATTCGCGTAAGGAATAACATTCCCTGAAAAACATTTCGGACTCCTCCAGACGGCTTATCGGCGTATCGCGCTTGGCAAATACAATCTCCTGCCTTTTGCGGGCCACTATCTGATCGAGAATATTTCCCTGTAATTTTGTATTGGTTTTATTCATTTCAAAGATTAGCTGAGCCAGTTAGACATCAATAATTTACCGTGTTCTGTAAGAACAGATTCGGGGTGAAACTGTACGCCCTTAACATCAAGTGTACGATGGCTTAAAGCCATGATCACTCCATCCACATCAGTCGCGGTAACTTTAATATCGGATGGGATATTATCATTTTTTACTGCCCAGGAGTGGTAACGACCAACTTTAAATTCCAGCGGACAGTTTTGAAACAACTTTTCATTCTCGTCAAGAACCTTTATCTGCGTGGCTCGTCCGTGAACCGGACGGTCAAGATTATATAATTCCCCACCAAAAACTTCAGCAATTGCCTGAAGGCCCAGACAAATTCCCAGGATACTTTTACTTGGAGCGTAGGTTCGGATCACATCAAGCAAAAGACCCGATTCCGATGGGATGCCCGGCCCGGGAGAGAGAAGGATCTTGTCGAAATCATTCACATCAGCAAGCTTAAATTTATCATTACGCCATACAGTAGCTTCATGACCCGTTTCGTGTAAGAGATGTACCAGGTTAAAGGTAAAAGAATCGTAGTTATCTATTACTAAGATGTTCATGTGTTTTGTTCTATTTATTATAATTGCTAATTGTCAATTTATAAGCCCTCAGCCATCTCCAGAGCTTTTCTCAGAGCCATAATTTTATTATTGACCTCATTCAATTCACTTTGAGGATCAGAATCAGCAACAATACCTGCGCCAGCCTGATAATGTAATACGTTATTCTGACTTAAAAATGAGCGGATCATAATGGCATGATTAAAATCTCCATTAAAGCCCATAAAGCCGATTGCTCCGCTATAAAATCCACGTTTCTGTCCTTCAAATCTATCTATCAGCTGCATGGCCATATATTTTGGAGCTCCACTGAGAGTTCCGGCAGGGTAGGTATCTCCAACAACATCAAATGGATCAACAGACTTTTGCAGTTGGCCTGTGACTTTAGATACCATATGAATAAGATGAGAATAGTATTGAATTTCTTTAAATGATTTTACCTCTACCTTATCGCAATGCCGGCTCAGATCGTTCCGGGCCAGATCAACAAGCATAACATGCTCAGCATTTTCCTTAGGATCAAGCTTCAGGTTTTCGGCAAGTTCTGCATCCATTAAGTCGTCGCCTGTACGTTTAAACGTTCCGGCAATGGGATATATCGTTGCCTCATTATTTTTAATTGTCAGCTGAGCTTCAGGAGAGGAACCAAATAATTTGAAATCGCCGTAATCAAAATAGAAAAGGTATGGCGATGGATTGATAGAACGTAAGGACCGGTAAACATTAAACTCGTCACCCAAAAACGGCGTGGAAAATGCGCGGGATGGAACCATCTGGAATACATCACCCCGATAAATATGTTTTTTAACATTTTCGACCAGTTCAATAAACTGCACATCAGTAAAATTAGACTTCTCTTCTCCGTTAAGGCTGAATTTATATTCAGGAAAGTTTTTATTCTGGATCAGGTACTGGATCTTTTCAAGATTTTCAGGGGCATTCTTGTCAATACGGTGTTCAAGCAGATATAGATCATTCTTAAAATGGTCGATCACGATAATATAGCGATAAACATGATACTGCATGAGCGGTATATTACGGCCTTCCGCGGGGGCTGATTGCAGTTTTATATCTTCAAAATGCTCGATAGATTCATAAGCGAAATAACCAAACAGGCCATTTGAAATGAATTTGAAATCATTTTCGGATGTAGATTCAAACCGCTTCCGGAAATCTGATACCTGCTTTTTAAGATCTACATCCCTTAGTGGGTATTGTTCTCTCTGTCCGTCAGGAAAATAAGTTTCAAGTTTATCGTTTGTTAAAACAATCCCAGCGATCGGATCGCAGCATACGTAGCTAAGACTATTTTCACGACTGTGATAATCAGAACTCTCGAGCAAAATACTATTTGGAAAAACGTCGCGTAAACGCAGGTATATACTTACCGGCGTTGTGGTATCGGCAAGCAGCCTCTTGTGGGATGTGTATAATTTGTAATTCTTCATGAGCATATTAACATTTCCCCGAGTTTCGGTGAGACTCGAGCATGACATAAAAAAACCCGACGGTTTAAAGCGTCGGGTTTGATAATGTTTAGGTTTTGGTTGATTATTATCTCAAAATACCTGTCCCGGGCGCCACTTTTTTGAAGGGCACCACCAATTACCTGTATTTTGTTTGGTCTTCATCGATCACAAAAATATAAAGAAATTTGATATTGCAAATTTTTTCATCAGAATATAATTGTTTTTTAAAGGTTATGAAGCTTGCATGAGCTTATTCATGTCGTTTTGTGAGCGGTAAGCTCATGCAGGTTTCATTAGTATATAGTTTATTTTTTACCGGTGATGAAGCTTGCAGGAGCTTATTTTTCACATTGTTCTAATGTTTTCAGCGGCGTTCAAGAGATCGCTTCGCTAAGTTCATTTCGTTGTATGAGCGGCAAGCTCATGCAGGTTTCATCAATTGTTTAAAGTCATTCCCAGTAATGGGCGTCCGCTTTGGTAAATCGCAAGCAGAATTACAAGGACGGCTAAACCATAGTATAAAGCTATTGCTCTGTGTTTGTTAAGGGCAATCACCGCCTTTTTAGCACGGATATGGCCTACAGTGATTAAAATAACTGCAAAGATCATCATGACCGAGTGTTCTACTGTCCAGTAACGCGTCATTGTGTCTTTCATAGCTTCAGCCATATTTCTGTAATTAACCAGGGGACTGAAGAAATATAAAATAAATCCGAAAATTAATTGGGTATGTGTTGAGATCATGGCAAATAAGCTGAGCTTCCTGTTTGTTTCAGTATAATCCTTCCTGGCAAATAATGCGATCACCGAAAGTAATAAAGCCAGTCCTATAAGCAACAGGACGATATAGCGAAGTCCGGAATGCAGGGCCAATAAAGTATTGTATAAGTTGTCCATATTTTTTTATTTATTTCAAAGTAAAGAAAAAAGCGGCATTTATAACAATTATTATTGCCTCCCTAGCGGGCATCGAGATATAAAGCTTCGGGACTGCTATTTAAACTGCGCTTTATAAGTGGAGCGACATTACCATTATTCGAAAACTTAAAAACCAATATAGTCCTGTTAGCTTTCTCGGCAATGTAGATCAGGTTCTTATCTTCCCTGTCATCCCAAACCACGTCAACAGGATTACCCATGCCGGTGGTTGCACCTTTGATGGTCCTGCCGGGACTAACTGCTGTGCCCTGTTCTGTAAATCTGACATTTGCACCCTCAATAATATAAAAAGCACCGTCGCTGTTAAAGCCCGCCGCTGTACTCTCTCCTATATCTGTCAGGATCAATGCGTCTCTTGTTTCTGAATATCTAACTCCATGAAGCCTGATAGCACCAGAAACTGTTATTTTCTTGGTGGGGCCTACAGTTCCTGCTGCAAGCGATGAAGCTCCTTCAATCAATTGCACCTCAGCCCTTCCCTGATCGATAACAACAAATAAACGGTCATTGTCAAGGCAGATACCCCAAGGTTCACCGTTAAGTTTAAGCTTTTTAGCGGCAGTAACTGAGCCAGTCAATGTAAGGGCATCATTATAAACGTAAATAGCGCTATCTGCACTGCTTGCAATGTAGAGTGTATTTCTGGTCCGGTCAAAGGCCATACCACGTGCACTCGTTAATCCCTCATCAATAAATGAATTTTTATTAGCCAGTGTACCATCCGTTTTTACAGTGAAAGTTCTGACATTCTTATTCTTTCTGCTTACCTGAAATACAGTACCTGAAAAAGGATCGAAAAGAATCCCATTCGCATCAGGTAACTGCGAATTAAAAGAATAGGGTTCTCCAAGAGTGCTTTTATCGGCAGGATCGAAAATTAAAGTATTGGCAACAGCGGCATCTGTATCTGCATTCGAAACATATAACCTGGAAACGGTGCTTTGAGGCATCGGCTCATTCTTATCCTTTGTACAGCCCGAAAGGAGTATAAAAGGAAGTAAAGAAATGGCAAGCAGGAGCTTTTGATGTTTCATAATTCTATTCCAAAGTTAACAGTTCGCTTAATATTCTTAGTACACAATTTTAATTTCGTCTGGCTTGAGAAACGCAGGCCCCCTTCTAGGTGTGGCTGATACTGGCTATCTAAAATGTTTCAGCACATGCACCTATCCTGTTAATGGTTCATATGATTAGCGGCCTGGATTGTATGCCTTTACAAACGCAAATATTGTGATCATTGCTAACAGACCCTTAGGAATGACGTATTACTAGTTAAAGAACAAAAGATCAAAGCTGTAGGGCCTGGGATAAAAGTACCGGCTGGATATGTAACTATTGACATACAAGGCAGGAACATCAGCCTGGATAATTTGCATAAGCAACTGTACAAAAAGTATTCGGAAAAGTCAACCGGATTTGGCAGCACTGTCAGCGTGTGCTGGCTCTAAAAGCCTTATTAACAACCTCCTCGAGTTGGGTGATACTGAATGGCTTTGCCAGTATATAGTCAGCTCCTGCGTGCTCAGCGAGCTGGTCTATATCCTCACTTGCCGTAAAATATATCACCGGGATCGATTTATACACAGGGTGACTTTTAATTTTCTGTGTGGCTACAACTCCTCCCTGTGTAGGGATCTTATTGTCCATGAAAATGATTGCGGGATTTAAAGAATCTATTTTCTCAATAATATTATCGCAATCGGGTAAAGTATATACTTCAGCAAGATTACTGTCAACCAGTATTATAGCTACAACTTCTGAAATTGTTAAATCGTCATCACAAACTAAAACTCTTCTCATTCCCAAACTTAATTATCTGATTTTACCACAATATTGAGACCATTATCTTAACTGACGTTAATAAAGAAATGATATCCAAAAGGCATAAAATAAAATAAGCTCCTGATGGGCAGGAGCCTATTTAAACTAACCAATAATAAACCTGTTGAAAAGGTTTGCTGTAGGGGAAGGAGTCGAACCTTCACGAAGCAGTTATTTCCCTTTTACGGTATTTCCCAAATCTTCGCCACCGAGACGAGGAGGTGTGTCTGCCAAATTTCACCACCCTACAGTGTGTAAGCATCTTTTTTCTGATTGCTTGATACAAATGTAAATTAAACCTCAATTCTTTGCAAATATTTTAATAAAATATTTTAATTTTTACGTAAGTAATAATTATATTGCATAATTATTAGAAACATTTTAATTGATAATGGAAAATCGCAACCAAAATTTCGAACTTGACAATCTGGATATACAGATTTTGTCTATCCTGATGGATGATGCAACCATACCTTATACGGAAATCGCCAAAAAACTGATCGTTTCAGGTGGAACTATTCATGTGAGAATGAAGAAGATGCAGGATCTGGGGATAATCAAAGGCTCCCACCTGATGATTGATCCGCAGAAGATAGGTTATGATGTATGTGCCTTCCTGGGGATATTTCTTGAGAAGGGATCCCAATATAAAGATGCTGTGGAAAGCCTGAAAAAAGTGAAAGAAATTGTCGAACTGCATTATACAACCGGTTCATACAGCATGTTTGCAAAAATCATTTGCAGGGATACGAATCATCTTCGGCATGTACTTAATGAAGATATTCAGGGTGTCAAAGGGATCCAGCGTACAGAAACCTTTATTTCACTTGAGGAAAGTATCAAACGGCAGATCACTCTTTAATGACGATTGCATAAAAAAAGGCATTCTGAAAGATCAGGATGCCTTTTCAATAACATCCATATTTACTTAAGCTTCCATGTAAAGCACACTCTTAACTGCTTTTATCACGCGTTCGGCATTGGGAAGAGCCTCCTTTATCAAAGTAGGAGCATACGGTAAAGGAACATCAGCACATGCTACACGCAGTACAGGCGCATCCAGGAAATCAAAAGCATCCTTCTGTACCTTAAAAGTAACTTCAGTTGCAATGGAGCCTAAAGGCCATGCCTCCTCTACAAAAACCATCCGGTTCGTTTTCTTAACAGAGTTAATAACGGTTTCGTAATCGATCGGGCGTACCGTTCTAAGATCTATTACTTCGGCATTAATGCCTTCTTTGGTTAATTCTTCTACAGCAGGTAATACCACTCTTGAAAGCATTTTACCAAATGTTACAATAGTTACATCGGTACCTTCTTTTACAATATTGGCTTTACCAATTGGAATATAATATTCTTCTTCAGGAACTTCTCCTTTATCGCCATACATCACCTCTGATTCCATAAAGATCACCGGATCGGGATCAATAATAGCTTGTTTTAATAAACCCTTTGCTTCGTAAGGCGTTGATGGAATAACCACTTTCAACCCGGGACAGTTAGCATACCAGTTCTCGAAATTTTGAGAATGCTGGGCACCAAGCTGGCCTGCATTTCCGGTAGGGCCACGAAAAACGATCGGACATGAAAATTGTCCGCCACTCATAGAAAGCACCTTCGCTGCAACGTTTATTACCTGATCTATTGCTACCAGAGAGAAATTAAAGGTCATAAATTCAATGATCGGGTTTAAACCATTCATTGCAGCACCAATACCAATGCCCGCAAAACCAAGTTCAGCGATCGGGGTGTCAATAACCCGCTTAGCACCAAACTCATCCAGCATACCCTGACTCACTTTATAAGCTCCATTGTATTCGGCAACCTCTTCACCCATTAAGAAGATCTTTTCGTTTTTACGCATTTCTTCATTCAATGCTTCCCGAAGTGCTTCTCTGAATTGTATTTCTCTCATTTTTAAAATCAATTTTTGGAAGTGCAAATATAAGGCTATCCATTATGAATTACGAATTATCAATTACAGAAAACGGAAACAGATAAATCAGTGATAATTCGAATTCCATAGGTATCTAAAATGAAGGCCTATTCCAGAGCATACGCGAAGTTTTTAATGTAAGAGCTTTAAATAGTCTGTGATTAATCGATGATGCCGCAACTGATCAGTCCCACACATATTGTTCATTATATTCAATATTAAATTTTTTAAGAAAAGATCTGTACTCTTCCTGAAATGTTTTTTTATTGTGATGTTCATGCTGATTAACTATGTATCTGATTACGCGATTAACTTCATGGGGGTTAACAGAAAAGGCTCCATACCCGTCTTGCCAGTAAAAATTTTCCAGAGATATGTCTTTAGTTTTCATCCATTTTGAAGAGTGTGATTTAACTTCTTCAAGCAGTTTCATTAACGCTATTTTCTTCGAAAGCACACAAAGAATGTGGATATGATCTGTGTAGCCGCCAATTTTTATAGGATAACATTCAAGATTTTTACAAATACCTCCCAGATAACTATGGAGTTCCTGTTCATATGGTGGGAAGATTAATGGTTGACGGTACTTTGTACTGAATACGATATGGATATAATTTTTAACAAGTGATTGACCCATAAATTCCTCTACTGAGTTGTAAGTTAATTTACCAGCTTCTATTACGCCCCTTCAGGGCTTTTTTCGTGTCAGGTGACTTATCCAACGGGCTCTGCCTGTTGTTAATGGTGAAGCCCTTTCAGGGCTCCTCTAAAAGTGCAGATACACAGAAGTCCTTCATACAAACCATATCTCTTAGCCCTGGAAGGGCGTAATATCCTTATACAGGGTGCAGCCTGTATACCCACTAGATTAATCAAGCCCAGAAAGGGCGTTATATATAAAATACAGGGTACAGCCCTGTAGACGTAGCATCTTCTCTTAGCTCTGAAAGGGCGCGTCATGATGAAGCCTTGAATACAGACTACCTCTGGCAAATTCCCTTAAACGCACAATATTTACATGCATCTGCATTAGTGGTTTGCCTGAATGGGATGGCTGGATCAAACAGCTCATTAAGCTTTTCTTTCAGCCTTCCTTCAAACTGATCTTTAAGATCTGCCAGATTTTCATCAATCAGTTTTAAGGATGTTCTTCCCTTGGTGGAGAATAAAGTCCCGCCTTTAAATTCCTTTACTGTATAAAGATGAGGCTCCACATTATTTACATTCCTGGCTTTCTCATAAACGAAAGTATAAAAGAGGGTTTGCAGGAGAGCTTTATTCTGATCTTTTCCTTCCTCTGAAAACAAACCCTCAAAATCATTATACTTTAGCTGGTCCTTACCTGTTTTATAATCCACGATCCGGGTCTTATTTTCATGAACATCTACCCTGTCAATAATTCCCATTAACCTGACCTGCTGTTCTTTGCCTTCAACTTCGATTGAAAATAATGGGGTATAGACATCCTTTTCCTCCAGTTCCCTGATCACAAAAGGCGCTATTTTTTCATCATGACGCAACACTTTTTTAGCATATTGCTCAATCACCCGAATGATGATTTGCTGCAAGGCACTTTGTTGAAGCTCATTTGCCGGATCAAGATTTAGCGTCAGGGCCATCGCAGCTTTAGACATAGAGGGCAAAAGCTTTTCCCGCTGCCTGATGTATTCAGGAGTCACCTCTTTCCCCACCGAATCGCGGTAGAAATTTTCCATGACAGAATGAAGCATCGTACCAACGGTATGGGGACCTATCTGATCCGGGAGATCATTCGGCTCCGATAATCCTGCAATTTTTCCAAAAAAGAACTTCAGCGGACAACTGATATAATCGGTAAATGCAGACGCAGAAATCTTTTTATCGTATTTGACCTCAGAATTTCTTTTAAAATAACGCTGCAGCTTATCAAGTACGGGACCATTCTTTTCGACTTCAATAATCTGATGGCCTGAATTATCTATAGGCTGATTTTGTTGCAAAACATGTCTGAATTTACAGGACGTTTCAAACTCCAGCTGTTTGATAAACCTGCTTTCTTCACCACTGCTTTTTTCATCGGTAATCCCGTTATAAACCAGCGTTACCTTTTTTGCACAGTGCAGAAGGCGATAAAAGAAATAGGCAAATATGGAATTCTGATTTTCGAGAACAGGTAGGCCAAAAGCCCTCCTCACATTATCAGGAATAAAGGATGGCGTGATACTGACCTTAGGCAATACCCCTTCATTCATTCCCAGCACAATGAGTTCATCAAAATCAAGACAGCGGCTTTCAAGCAAGCCCTTCACCTGCAATCCCGACAAAGGTTCTCCATCAAAAGGAACCGAAAGGCCTGCAAGCGCGCGTCTGATAGTTTTAAGCACGAATCCTGCATTTATTTCAGGCATGGCCGAACTCTTTCCGAGTTCCTCAAAGCTGTCTGAAAGAACATTCAGCGTTTTAACAGCTTCAGCAATCAGTAAACTTTCCAGTTTACGCAGATCTGCTATTTGTTCAGATATCAGCAAGAGCAAACTGCCCAGATTTCTTATAGAGTGTGCGGGATTGTCAAACGGACTGAAGGTGAGATCTGCGATCTTCCCTGACTTCCTGAGCTCCTGCAAACTAAATCTTGACTTCTTTCTCTCAATAATCTCACTGTGTATTTTATTCCTCTCATCAATTCCCAGAGCAATCAAAGGATTGAATATAAAAGTCAGAACCCTTGGATAGGCAATTGCAATCTTGTCTCCCGAGGCAATTTCCTCCTGAATATCGAGCCACAGATCACATAAGCCAAAAACAGCCGACTGCTCGAAAGGATATCCCATCGTTATATTCAGACTTTCATCATCAACGGTCTGCAGTACAGGCAGTAACAGGCTTTCATCAGCCAGAATAATTGCTTTGGAAGAAGGGTCACTTTTATCTTCCTTTCCGGATAGAATTTCGTTAAGCAGTTTACCCTGCGCAACCTTACCCAAAGCCTGAATAATTGTAAATTCCTTTTCAGGAACATCAATGCGGTTCTCATCCATCCCGAATTGGTTTTCGAGTCCGACGATATTTATGTTCCTCCTGATAAAATGCCCGGCTTCCTGAACAGGGTCAGCGAAATAATGCTCATCTGCATCAAAATAAAATGAACAGCGCCCCTCATCCTGCCAGGCTTTAAACAAAATTTCTTCCGCCTTTGAGAGCGCGTTGAAACCCACAAAAACCACATGGCTGAACTGATCTAAAAATCCAGGATCACAATCCTTACCCTCTGCCAGATTACGGTACATCTTCGCACTGCTTACCAGATTTTGCTCCGCCAGCCGCGCATGAAAGTTAAGATACAACAGCGGCATTCTATGCCACATTTCAATAAATTTTTCCCGGATTTTACTCTGCTTTGTCTGGGAAAAAGATGACCAGAAACTCTCCATGAAGTCAAGTTGTTCCTTTTCAAAATTCGGGAACTGCAGCTCCAGCTCAGCAATACTGCCAATCAGATTAAAAACCTTATCCGGATCAGCCATGTAATAATCAACCTGAGAAAAATCAGAAACAATGATTTCAGCCAAAGGATAAAATACATCGGCACTGACCAGTTCTTTTCCCTCTTTAAGCAACAATTGGTTGTACTCAGAAAAGAGAATGAAAAATTGCTTCAGCTGCGAGGCACAGACCAGCGAAGCAGATTCAGAAAAAAACTGCTGAATGGTATAAAAATGAGGACTCCAGATGGGTTTCCCGCTAATCTCAGCCAGGTATTTCCTGAGAAATAACTGCGGCCTTTTATTATTGAAAACGATCCCAACATGCTGTATCTCGTTGCCGAAACGATTCAGGAGATCTTCAGCAACCCGATAAAGAAACTTATCCGATGATTTAATCTCCATAATCAGACTTTCTGAAGTTTACGATCCTGCGCATACCATAAATAGGCATCCACCTGCTCAAATTCACCCATTTTCATCAAACTGTCGCGATACAGGCTTATATCCGCTATATATTTATTGTTTTGTGCCCCGAATTTAAAATCCAGCAGCACAGCACGGTCATCGAGGATGAACAGTTTATCCGGTCTTTTTACGGTGCCTGAATCGATAATCATATCCTTTTCGCTGACTACCGATCTTGCAGTCCTGAACCAATGTTTAATTTCTTCCTGCATTAATACATCGGCAACAGCCTGCCTGATCTCTTCTCTTTCTGTTTCACGTATGAGTCCTTCCTGCACCTTTTCTGAGATCAGTTTATCCAGATTTTCAGTTCCGGTTAATGTTTCCAATAATTTATGTAATACCACTCCCTTTCTCTGTCTGGCATTGAACCACAAATCCTCATTGAGGCTGTTTCGTTTAAAGCGCCCGGTAAGCTGCTCATTCACATGATAGGTATGAATGCTAAGCAGATCATGCTCAGACATTGCATCACCTACGGAACTCTGTGCCGGAAGTTCACCCAGTGAATACTTATTGTCATCCGATACAAAATCAAGATCTCCGGTATCTCCGTTCAAAAATAGTTCTGAAAGTATAATCTGAAGCTTATTCGGAGGACCGGCTTTATCATCCTTTTTCTTTAAAGGCACTTTCGGGCATATGAGACACAGGTAATCCTTTGCTCTTGTTGTAGCCACATACATGGTATTGATCACATCCATATAACCAAGCATGACTTCTTCAAAATAATCGCCGGCAAATACGGTAGAAGCCAGTCCTTTATTAAGATCTACCGGGAAAGATTTGAATTTTTCAAAACCTGCAGGTTCAGCTGCTACCCATAAGTACTTCTTTTTGGCACCATTTGAAGATTCCCTGAGATCCCAGCTAAGAAAAGGAACAATCACCGCTCTGAATTCCAGACCTTTCGATTTATGAACCGTCATCACCTGAACCGCATCCTGACTTTGGGAGGAAGGCAGCGCTTTTCCTGAACCCTCGTTATCCCACCATTCTAAAAATGCACTGATTCCCTGATCACCGGCCGAGGAGAAAACAGCTACCTGATCACGAAAAGCCAGGAGGAACGGAATCAGATTTTCCGAATCGCCGGTTCCAAGCCGGTACATATTGATCAGTTTTTCTGTCAGTTCACCTACAGGCAAGTGCCTGAACGAATTTAAGCCCGAGCACAGAGCACCGGGCAGAAGATCTTCCATTGATGATAGTGGCCCGGAAGCAAAATTCATCCAATCCTTACTGCTTATCCCGACCTGTTCATTTTCAGGATTTCTAATCTGATCCCAGAGTCTTGCACATTCGGCTTTATAAATTCCTGTTTCCGATTCATGGCCTGTAAGAAGCCGGAACGTACAAAGCAATAGCTGCACGGCAGGATTATTCATGATCTTCAAAGCCTCTCCGGAAATCACCTGAAAGGATTTGCCAGCCGCCTCAGTAAGCAGGTCCTGATTAGTTTTCTGAAAGATGCAGTCAAGAATCTCTACTGCTTCACGATTAGACCTCACCAGTATGCCGATGTCCCTCATGGGGATGCCCTGCTTTAATAATTCAGCCAGTTTCTCTATCGTATAGGAAGCGGCAGCGGTATGTTCCTCTCCATCATCAGATTCATCCTCTTTCGTGAAAAATTTTACTTCAATTTTTCCTCCGGGCAAGGTACTTTCTGTGATCTTCTGACTACAGCCTTCATAAGCCTTTTCGATCAGACTACTGTTTTCTACTTCCCACCAGTCCTGCAGGTACGCAGGAGCTGATCCTAAAAAAACATCATTCAGATTTTGTTGTAAAATGGCAGGCAGCTTGCTGTACAGGAAATTATTAAAACGAATTATATTTTCGGAGCTTCTGCGGTTATACACAAGACTTTCGTCACTCACATTATCTGCCAGAAGATCATTTTTCAGATTGCTGTGCAGGATACGCCAGTCACCATTTCTCCAGCGGTAAATGGATTGCTTGACATCCCCAACTACCAAATGAGCAGAATGCCCGGCACGAGAGCCTTCGGCGATCGCATTTTTAAGCAGGGGCAAAAAGTTCATCCACTGAAACGTACTGGTATCCTGGAACTCATCAAAAAGGAAATGTTTATACTTATTGCCTGTTTTTTCCCAGATAAATGATGGATTATCGGCATCAGAACCAGTTATCCCTCTTAAAAGCTGCTGCGCATCAGAAATAAGCAGAGCTCTGTTCTCTGAACGATAATCTTTCAGAAGATCAGCCATACCCTGCATCAGCCGCAGATACGAACTGTTTTTGTTGATGGCCAGATAAGTGGAATAAATTTCAATACCCTCATCATAATAGCTGATCAGTTCGTTCAAAAGAGGATTGAGGGTTTCATACAGTTGTCTAACAGCTGATGTATCTTTCAAAATTCCATGAGGCCACTGATCAAAATCATTGCACAGTTTACCCAGAGAAGAAACCTGTGTAAAGTCTTCATCAATGATCTTTCCCAATTTAAATAAAGGATTTGTTGATTTACTCTTCAGGTCAGACGCCTCGACACCCGAAGAATCAA
>CAYHRC010000026.1:0-15025 GCA_964358565.1 uncultured Sphingobacterium sp.
GATCACTTCTCCTCCTATTGTATTCATTTTAGTGTGAAATTCCACATTAAGGATACCATCACCCAGATCGGTAATGGTAGTTCCTGAATTTTTCCATATGGTATTCGTAGGGCGTATATTGTCTAATATTATAAATGCATCGGTTCCGGGCACCGGCTTATATGATTTCGATGGGATGTCATAGTATTTCTTAAGTCCGTTTTCAACCTTATAGAATGATTCATTACCAGCCTCAAGCATTTCATGCACCCATGTTGCTGCTTGATTACCTGATTTTTTCATTTCTTCCAGTGCATCTTTAACTCCTAAAGAATCCCAAACCTCAAAAGGTCCCAGCTCCCAGCCAAAACCGGCCCGCATAGCGTCGTCAATACGGTAAAGCTCATCAGAAATTTCTGGAATACGGTCCGAAACATATTCGAATAAACCATAGAATGAGGTCCGGAAGAATTCTGCAGCCTTGTCTGTGCCTTTGGCAAATACTTTCATCCTCTCCCGCAGGTTCTCGACAGTTTTTGTCGACTCAAGTGTTGCCGATTTTATTTTCTGCTGCGGCTTATATTCAAATGTTTTCAGATCCAGCGCCAGTATCTCAGACTTTCCATCTGTCCCCTTCACCTTTTTGTAAAAACCCTGGTTCGTTTTATCGCCAAGCCATTTATTCTCCTGCATTTTCTTAACATATTCAGGAAGTTCAAAGAGCTTATGTGCCTTATCATCAGGAAGGTTATTATACAATCCTCCTGCAACATTGATCATAGTATCAAGGCCAACAACATCAGTAGTACGAAAGGTAGCCGATTTTGGCCTGCCCAATGCCGGTCCGGTAAACTTATCCACCTCTTCTACTGTAAGGTCCATCTTCTCAACCAAATGAAGTAAGGCCATGATCGAATATACGCCTACGCGATTTGCGATGAAGGCCGGGGTGTCTTTACACAGAACAGTAGTTTTGCCCAGAAATTTATCGCCATAATGCATAAGAAAATCGACAAGCTCAGGCTTTGTCTCAGAAATCGGGATGATTTCAAGCAAACGCAGGTAACGTGGCGGATTAAAAAAGTGGGTACCGCAAAAATGCGCACGAAAATCATCGCTACGTCCTTCAGCCATTAAATGTATCGGGATGCCTGAGGTATTTGAACTGATAATGGTTCCTGGTGTTCTGAATTTCTCTCCCTGATCATAGATCTGTTTTTTGATATCCAGTCTTTCTACCACCACCTCCATTACCCAATCGCAGCTGGCAATATCTTTCATGTTATCTTCGAAATTGCCTGTGCTTATATTACTAAGTACTTTTTTACTGTAAACCGCTGAAGGATTAGCTTTGATCGTAGCATCAAGTGCTGTATTTACGATGCGGTTACGAACGGTCTTGTCCTGCAGGCTCAGACTCTTTGCCTGTTCATCCGCTGTAAGTTCTTTAGGCGCTATGTCAAGCAGCAATACCTCTACCCCAATATTGGCAAAGTGGCATGCAATCCGGGAACCCATTATTCCGGAACCTAATACAGCTACTTTTCTGATCGTTCGTTTCATTTCAATAATTTTCAAGTAATTGCTACCCCGGAGGGTAACAATTACTGAGGTTTATAATCGATGGTTAGTTGATTAATCTTATTTAAGCTTTTAATCAGTTGCAGGCGCTCCTTGTCGGTGATATGAGCATTCAGATATTCATTGAATTGCCTGACTACATTTTTGGCGATATTTCGCTTTTGAATCCCAAAAGGGGTTAGAAATATTTTAACTGAACGCTTGTCGTGCGGATCTGCTTGCCGGTAGATCAGCCCAAGCTCTTCCATATTCTTTAACATTCTCGACAGGCTTGTTGATTTTACACCCGATAAAGTCGCGATCTGCGAAACAGCCGTACCTTCTTCATGGATGTTGATCAGCATATACCCCAAAGCCTGAGTGATCCCATACTCTGAAGCGATCTGATTATATTTATTAGCAACAGTCTGCCAAACGATCTTTAAAAAATAATCTACAGTTTCTTCAGGCTTCATGGACAATTACTATGCAAGCATAGCAAACTTATTGATTTTATTTAAAAAACAAGGCTTTTACAGAATTTATTTTTCTGTTGGTCTGCCTGGCGGGCAAATCGTTAATTAAGCTTAGTTTTGACCTGTAATGAAGAACAAAAAGATTTATATCCTGATAATTGCTTTTATTGCCGTAGCAGCAATGTTCTGGAACGTTCTTACTGCACCCGGTATAAAAGAGCTGAAGGGAAATTTCAAAGAAGCGGCGTTCACCAGGAATGAACAGAACAGTGGTCCGGTTATCCGCATATATGCTGTAACCCTGAGTGCCGCATACTGGAAGGAAATGGAACAGTATGGCAATTATATGCCCCATAACAAGTTTGGAACAACACGGGTTTACTTCTTTTTAAGCAATGAGCCGTATCCTGAGAACCTCGCATTAGGTGAAAATAATTTTGACGATCGGTTTAAGCAGTATTGCATTGGTATTTATGAAAAGGATGGAATGGGTCAGGTCACTTTTATTAAGTATCCCTATAAAAATTAGAAAAACTGATCAAAAATATTTAATTTCTGCTATGAAAAATAAAGGCGCCAGACTGATTGTCTCCTCCGTATTTACGATCGGATGGTTGATCCTGATGAGAAATATGACCAGGTCGCTTGATCCGGGGGTCATAATTCAATTTGAATTCATCGGTACCGCAAAGAAAGCAACTGAACTTTTAATGAAACTCAGGGAAATTGGTCAGTTTGACCTTTTAACAAGAAGTATTTTTCTTGATTTCATCTTTGCATTATTATATGGGGTCACGTTCTATTATGCAAGCGCATGGGTATGCAACAAACTACCTCCAAAGCATCCTCTGAAGAGATTTCATCTTCTGGCCAGTCTCACTATTATTGCCGTCGTTTGCGACCTTGTCGAAAACGTCTCCCTGTTAAAACTGATCTATTACCCTCCAACAGATCTATTTGCATACAGTGCTTTTTTATTTGCAAGCGTCAAGTTCTTCCTGCTGGTATTGGTTGTACTGCATTTTATTACAAGCCTGGTAATAATCCTGAACAAGCCAAAAAAAGCGTAATTTTTTCCAGCCTATGAACTCTCCGATCAAATGGGTTTAGCGGAATAAACAAATGCAGACACTACGAATTATTTACCAGGCGAGTTTGGTATCATCGCCACGCGGATCGGCGCCACCCTGATAATAACCCCATTTCGTTTTGAGAATGGCATCAACACGGCCAATAGCACCTCTGTCACGGATCTTATAGCCCTTTTGTTCGAGCTTAATCCTGACAAGGCTGTCCAGAGCTTCTTTTTCAACGACCACTTCATCGGGATGCCACTGGTGATGAAATCTTTTGGCGCTCACGGCACTCTGCATGCTTTTATCAAATTCAATGACATTGAGAATGGTTTGAAAAACAGAAGTAATAATCGTAGACCCTCCCGGAGTCCCTACGACCATAAACAGGTCCCCATTTTTTTCCAAAATCGTAGGGGTCATGGAGCTAAGCATCCGTTTTCCGGGAACAATAGAATTAGCTTCACCACCCAGAAGGCCATACATATTCGGAGATCCCGGCTTGACTGAAAAGTCATCCATCTCGTTATTCAATAAAAATCCTGCACCTTTTACAAAGATCATTGAACCATAACCGCCATTTAAGGTGGTAGTAATTGCTACCGCATTGCCTTCTCTGTCAACAACCGAAAAATGTGTGGTCTCTTCGCTTTCTTTAGGAGCAAAACCAGCTTTAATGTCGCTGCTAAGTGTAGCCCTGTTCCAGTTAAAATCTTTCATCCGCTCTTTCGAATAAGCAGGATCAACTAAATGTTTCTGAGGCACCTTATAAAAATCGGGATCACCTAAATGTGTAGCCCTGTCTGCATATACCCTCCGCTCTGCCTCTACCATCAGCTGAACGGTCGAATCCGAATTAAATCCCCAACGTTTTAAGGGGTACGCCTCTACTGAGTTCAGCAACTGTAAAAGAGCGATCCCTCCGCTTGAAGGCGGAGGCATGGTGATAATTTTATATCCCTTATAATTTCCTACAAGAGGTTGACGCCATGCAGCCTGATAGTTTTTTAGATCTTCTTTAGATATAAGACCGCCTCCTGACTTCATCTCCGTTACGATCTGATCTGCAACTTGTCCTCCATAAAATCCTTCACGGCCATTATCCCGGATCAGCTGCAGGGTGTTGGCCAAATCCTCCTGCACCCACATATCATCTGAAACCCATTTATCCTTAATAAAATAACTTTTACCGGGATTGTATTTTTTAATTTTTGCCTGGCTATAATTGAACTCATCAACCTGCTTTTCAGTAAGGGCGAAACCATTCCTTGCGAGGTCCAGAGCAGGCTGAACCACCTGAGCCCAGCTCAATTTGCCGAATTTAGAATGGGCTTTCACCATACCATCAACGCTGCCGGGAACTCCCGCAGCTAAATGACCATACAAACTTTTATCGGTTATAGCGTTACCTGCAGAATCAAGATACATATCACGCGATGCTTTACCGGGCGCTTTTTCACGAAAATCCAAAGTCGCTAATTCTCCGGAAGCAGAACGGTAAACCATAAAGCCGCCACCACCAATATTACCTGCAGCGGGAAAAACCACGGCCAGGGCAAACTGTACAGCGACGGCAGCATCAACTGCATTACCACCTTTTTTTAAAATGTCAATCCCAACTTTTGAAGCAGCAGGATGGGCTGATACCACCATTCCGTTTCTGTATTCCTCGCTGCTTTTCTTTCCAATCTGATTTCCTGTACAGGAATAGAATAGTATGGCAATAAAAAAAGCAGCACTTAAGCTGTTTGCAGACTTAATTTTCCTCACTGAGTACATCTTTATATATTTTCTCTACCTGTGCTTTATACTTTTCTAATATTTCCTTCCGTCTTAAACTCAGCTTGGGAGTGAGCTCACCCCCATCAATGCTCCATTCCCGGGACAATAATTCAAATTTTTTGATCTGTTCCCAATGGCCAAACTCCTGATTATAATGATCTACCTCCGACCGGATCTTATCGATAATCCTTGTGTCCTTTATCATCTTTTCATTATCGCTGTATGGAATATCCATCTTACGGCACCAGACTGCCAATGCGGTAAAAGATGGCAGGATTAAAGCTGCCGGAAAGCGCTCGTTCTCGCCAACAACGATAACCTGCTCAATATATGGGGATTCCTTAAGTTTATTTTCCAGCACCTGTGGTGCAACATATTTACCGCCTGCAGTTTTGAAGATTTCCTTTTTGCGGTCTGTGATTCGAAGGTATTTACCTTCCACAAGTTCTCCAATGTCGCCGGTATGGAAAAATCCTTCGCTATCTATTACTTCATTGCTCAGATCAGGTCGGTTGTAATAACCTTTCATAACATTTGGGCCTTTGCATAGGATCTCACCATCTGCGGCAATTTTTATCTCTACATGTTCGATTGCTTTCCCTACTGTAGTAAATTTACAATCACCCTTTCCCAGGCCATTTACCGCTATTACCGGTGAAGTTTCTGTAAGCCCGTATCCTTCTAATACGGGCATACCGGCAGCCCAGAAAATCCGGGCAAGCCGTGGCTGTAAAGCTGCACCTCCCGAAACAATCGCTTTAATATTACCACCTAAAGCATCACGCCACTTATTGAAAATTAATTTATTTGCAAGTTTAAGCTGAAGTTCATACCATAGCCCATTCTTCCCATTCATTTCATAGTTCAGACCCAGATTTAATGCCCAGAAGAACAATTGCTTTTTAATACCTTTCAATTCCGCGCCCTTGGCGACAATACGGTTATATACCTTTTCGAGCAAGCGTGGCACCGTAGTAAATCCATTAGGCTGTACCTCTAAAAGATTGGCAGCAATTGTATCCATACTCTCAGCATAATAAACCGATATCCCGAGATAGAAATACATATAGATTACCATCCGCTCAAAAATATGAGAAAGCGGAAGAAAGCTGAGTGCTTTTTTAAAATCTTTAGGGTATAATACAGAAGAGGCTATTACATTGCTGACCAGGTTATTATGACTAAGCATAACTCCTTTTGGAGTGCCGGTAGTTCCGGAAGTATAGATCAGTGTCAGGAGATCATCCGGTGTGATCTCATCACGATACGGCTGCAGATCAATAGAATTGTTGCTTTTTCCCAGTTCTACAAGGTCATGCCAGTGAGGCACACCTTCAATATGGTCAAAACTGTAAACTTTAAAACCGGATTGATCAAGGGCTCTGACTCTATTTACTTTATCATAGAGTGCCTGGTCTGAAACAAAGATCAGTTTTACCTGCGCATCCCTGATGATAAATTTAATGTCATTTTCAGCCAGCGTCGGATACATAGGAACCTGGGTTGCCCCGATCTGCATGATACCAAAATCGCAAATGTTCCACTCAGGCCGGTTTGCTGACATGATGGCAATTTTATCGTCCTTCTTTATGCCACTTGCGATCAGCCCGCGGCTAAGTGATTCAACCAGATCAATGAACTTTTCAGTTGAATATTTATTCCATTCACCGTTTTGCTTTGCAGCAACGATATCTTCTTTCTGGAACTTTTCCTGTGAGAGTTGCAAAAGATCGAAAATGCGGGTTATCTCTGCCATTTGTTGGAGTTGTAGGTATTGGAAATTTAGCAAATTAAATTAAGCATGAGCAAATAAATTTATCTGTATCCGGTAACAAAAATCTCGTGGAAGAAAAAAACATTTTATTTGTTCTGCCTGAGCCCAAACGAAATCTTTTTTTCGAAAGGTGTCTTGGCATTGTATTTGAAAAGACAATTCGATAAAAATAAAAATATGAAAAAGTTACTTTTACTTTGTTTAACAGCAGGGATTATAATATTCGCGCACACAAGCGTAAATGCCCAGAATTATGAAAATGCCATTGGAGTAAGAATTGGTCCATACAATGGTGTGAATTTTAAGACTTTCTTACATTCTAATAAGGCATTAGACCTGAATCTTGCATTCAGGAATCACAATGATTATAAACGGGTTTTTTTTACAGCACTTTATGAAGTTCACAACCCAATTAGCGGTGCTCCCGGCCTTTTATGGTATTATGGCGGTGGTGGAAGTATAGGATCCTTAAGATATAATCATGAGGATGGAGATGTGTTTTTAAGTGCCGATGGTGTTCTGGGATTAGATTATAAGATAAGTGGTGCTCCATTGGATCTGGCTATTGACTGGAGACCCCGCTTAGAGCTTACACCAGATACAAACTTCGGTACAAATGATGTGGGTGTGGCGATAAGATTGACCTTTTAACTTATAATTTTAACCACCGCTTACGGACTGCTAACTGAGCTGGCGTTGGATTATCTGCACTGACAATTCTGTACTTATAGCCAGGGTTTCTCACCAGAGTAATATCTATATTCTTAAGCAAGCCATCTCTGTTAACTAATACATTTATCTTATCCCCGACACGTTTGCCTGATATAAATTTATCTATTTCTAATCGTGTATCAGGAACATTATTGATCCGGTAATTATCAATTGCCAATATTTCATCGTTCACATTTAATCCGCCAGTCCAGGCAGCGCTTGACCGGGAAACATTAGTTATAATGATCTTACCGTCTTTTAATGTGCTTGTAACTCCGAGGTAAGGAATATTTGTTCCTTCTGACTCGTCTTGCAGGGATAAGCCTGCATATCCGAGGTATTTCTTATAATCTATTGTTTTAAGACCATTAATATAATCAGCATAGATATCATCGAATGAGTGCCCTGCTATCTTTTCTAACATTGCCTTGAATTCTGCATCGGTATAACCACGATGTTGTTTCGTATAATATTCATCATACATGGCTTTCATCACCTCATCGAGACCTTTAATTCCCCGGGTTGAATTAATGATCTCTAGGTCCGTGGCAAGGGCTACAAGCGCGCCTTTGCTATAATATGAAACTGTCGAGTTGGCTGAATTTTCATTTGGCCGGTACAGTTTTATCCAGGCATCAAAGCTGGCTTCACTTACTGGCTGGATACGGTTGCCAGGCTGATTTTCGACAGAACTTATGGATGTTGACAGAGCAGTCAAATATTTTTCAGGACTTATAAGTCCGGCACGTTTTGTAAAAATATCCTGATAATAAGCGGTAAAGCCTTCCGCTATCCATAAATTTCTTGTGTAATTTTCTTCATCATAATTAAATGGACCCAAAGCTATGGGACGAAGCCTTTTAACATTCCAAAGATGAAAATATTCATGAGAGACAAGTGAAAGGAACCTGAGAAGGCCCTGTTCGGTGTTGTACCCATTGCGGTTTGCTCCTAAAACAGTAGAATTTAAATGTTCGAGTCCACCTCCGCCGGAATTGAAATTGTGTACAATAAATGCATACCTTTTGTTTGGGTTGACTCCAAAAACCGCAGTCTCCTCTTCCACAATTTTAGCCATGTCACGCTTAAGGATATCTTTGTTATAGTTTCCGCCACCGTACATGGCAACTTCATGTTTTACCCCTGAAGCCTCAAACTCAAAGATGTCCTGATTGCCCACTTCTATTGGTGAATCGTAAAGAATATCAAAGTCAGGGGCATAAAATGTATTTACGTTCCCGCTTGCCTTTTCCAGGCCCGTTGAGATCTTAGTCCATGTTTTATAAGGCTTTATTGTTATTGTTGAAGGCATTTTGATTTTTCCTTCAGGATAAAGGAATAGCCCTGTCGGGGATAAAAATGCATGCGACGCATCCACGAAGCTTGTCCGAACTGAAATTTCAAATGAATAAACGCGGTAACTTACCTTTATGTGGTCATTTTTCTGAGTGTTCACCCGCCAGGTATTTTTATTTATCTTTTCAAACTTCAAGGCTGATCCTGCTGAACCCAGGGCCTCAAAGCCCTCTACATTTTTTGCAAATTCTCTGATGAGATATGATCCTGGTGTCCAAACCGGCATTTTCAGATCTATATGATCATCCTTTAATCCTGCAATTTCCATTTGAACATCCGCATAATGAGCCTGTGGCTCTGAAAAAGAAACTTCGAATGCGATTTTTTCCTGAGCACTCAACGTTGTTATCATAATTCCCATAAAAAGAGTTGAGATTAAATATTTCATAGATGTACGACAGTTTTTTTTCCAAAATTAGTTTTTAACACAGTTTTTAACGCTGATTAAAGAGAAATGGCTGTAAAATAGTTGCTACGTACAACTAATTTTCAAGTTTAGCAATAACTTTGAATAAAAACCATGGAAGAGCCACTTGCGTATCCGTTAATCTTCTTAACTAAAAAGTATCTAAGCGCCCTTTCTAAAGAAATAAGTACTTTATCAATAGACCGGTATTTTTATGTTTTAATTCTGATAGATAACCATGATGAGAACCTTTCTCAAAAAATTTTAGCTGATTTATTACAGATTGACAAGTCGTACATGGTAACGATCCTCAATTATCTTGAAGATCATGGATACATTCTTCGTCAGAAAAACGCTTATGACAGAAGAGAACAATTGATAAAACTTACTTCCAAAGCCAAAGAAGATATCCCTTTGATCAGAAATGCAATTTCGGAACTGAATAACAGATCATTAAAGAATATTAGCGAATCGAAAAAACAAATATTTAATGACGTTCTGCGCATCATGCAGAGTAATTTATCGGATATTGTATTAAATAAATCATGTTCTCTTTTAAAAAACTTTAATTAATTATATGAAAACCAGGTATATCGTATATGCACTTCTTGTTGTTCTTTTTGGTGCTTTTGTTGCCTACCGGATAAGCAAAAATAAAAGCACTCAAAGATCAGCTGGCGGCGCAACCCGTATGGGTGGCGGTCCCATGGCCCCAATGCGTGTGAATGGTATCATAATTAAGGCTGCGAACTTTTCAAATTCCTTATCAGTTTCCGGTTCTATCGAAGCCAATGAACAAGTAGATATACGCAGTGAAATATCAGGCCTTGTTACCGGAATTTATTTTACTGAAGGGAGCTACGTAGATAAGGGGAAATTATTATTGAAGATAAACGACCTTGAACTGCAGGCACAGCTGTCACAAGCCTTAACCAAGCAAAAATTAGCACAGGGAACTGAATACCGTGCTGGTATGCTGCTTGCCAAGGAGGCTATAAGCAAGGAAGAATACGATGTAGCACTAGCTGACCTCCAGTCATTGCAATCACAAACGCTGCTGATCAGGGCCCAGCTTTCAAAAACTCAGGTCAGAGCTCCATTCAGCGGAAAAATAGGGTTGCGTTCAATTTCATCCGGTGAATACATCACTCCTTCCACCACTGTAGCACGGCTCGTAAGTACAGATCCTGTTAAGATTCTGTTCTCCGTACCTGAAAAATACTCAGCTGATATTAAAATGAATATCCAGTTCACATTCACAGTTGCCGGTTCACCAACAAAACACAGCGCATCTGTTTTCGCAATTGAACCTGGCATAGATATGTCAACGCGTACTCTGCAATTAAAAGGAAGAGCATCAAACCCGGGAGGATTATTGTT
The DNA here is from genome assembly GCA_964358565.1 of uncultured Sphingobacterium sp. Classification (GTDB taxonomy): domain Bacteria; phylum Bacteroidota; class Bacteroidia; order Sphingobacteriales; family Sphingobacteriaceae; genus Daejeonella. The sequence continues at coordinate 10,498 of CAYHRC010000026.1, forward strand.
ACCAGGTTCTTTTGCTAAGATTGATCTTCCTTTATCAAGTACTAATAATGCCATCTTAATTCCTACACAGGCTGTAATTCCGGTACTTGAGGGTAAGAAAGTATTTATAAGCTCCAATGGAAAAGCTAAAGAAGTAATTGTTGAAACTGGCACACGTACAGACAAAGCGGTACAAATAACATCCGGCCTGAATATAGGTGACACCGTTTTAACCACAGGTATAATGTCCTTAAAAAACGAAGTACCCGTAGCAGTTAAATTAGCCAGTTTTTGATCTCAAAAAGCGCAGTCTGATTGAGTGAATGTTAATTAAAAATATGATGTTATGAGTTTATCAACCACCAGTATAAAAAGGCCTGTTTTGGCAATTGTCATGAGCCTTGTATTGGTTCTTTTTGGCATTATTGGCTTCAATTTTCTGGGAGTCAGGGAATTCCCTTCAATTGATCCTCCCAATGTATCGGTCAGGACAAGCTATCCGGGAGCCAACTCAGATATTATCGAATCCCAGATCACTGAACCTCTTGAAAAGGCAATCAATAGTATTGAGGGAATAAAAAACATTTCATCTTCAAGTAACCAGGGAACCAGTAACATCAACGTGGAGTTTAACCTGAGTAAAAATCTTGAGGAAGCGGCCAATGATGTAAGGGATAAGGTCTCGCAGGCCGTCAGGCAATTGCCCAAAGATATTGATGGTTTGCCGGTAGTCTCTAAAGCGGATGCCAATTCCGAAGCGATCATTTCAATGACGGTTCAAAGTGATAAGCGTAACCAGCTGGAGTTGAGTGATTATGCTGAAAATGTTATCGCACAGCGTCTTCAGACCATCCCTGGCGTCAGCGGTCTTCAAATCTGGGGACAAAAAAAGTATGCAATGCGTATCTGGATCGACCCGGGAAAGCTGGCAGCCTACAAGCTTACTTCTCTTGATGTTAAGAATGCCCTTGACCGGGAAAATGTGGAACTGCCTTCAGGTAAGATATCCGGTAATACAACAGAGCTTTCTGTAAAAACGATTGGTAATCTATCAAATGAAGAAGAGTTCAATAACCTGATCATACAAAGTTCGGGTGACAATATTATTCGCTTACGCGATGTGGGAACCGCAGTACTAGGTCCGGAAAATGAGGAAACCATGCTGCGCCAATCGGGGACGCCCATGATCGGTTTAGCTATTTTACCGCAACCCGGCGCGAATTATCTTGATATCTCAAAGGAGTTTTACAAGCGCTATGATCAACTTAAAAAGGAGCTTCCGAAAGATTTCAAGCTTGATATAGCCCTTGACACCACAATTTTCATAAAACGTTCGGTTACTGAGGTTGCAGAAACTATCCTGCTCTCCCTTATCCTGGTCATACTGATCATTTATTTGTTTTTCCGCGACTGGAGTATTGCCTTCCGTCCGCTGATCGATATTCCGGTATCCCTGATATCTACATTTTTCATCATGTACCTTTTTGGATTTTCCATCAACGTGCTGACATTATTGGCCGTTGTCCTTGCTACCGGTCTGGTGGTTGACGACGGGATTGTGGTAACAGAAAATATTTTCAAAAAACTGGAAGAGGGATACACTCCTTTTCAGGCCGCAATTAAGGGTGCTAATGAAATATTTTTCGCAGTTATCTCCATATCAATTACTCTTGCTGCAGTATTCCTCCCGGTGATCTTTCTGGAAGGATTTGTAGGGCGACTGTTCAGAGAATTTGGCGTCGTAATTGGCGCGGCAGTTCTTGTATCTGCATTTGTATCACTTTCTCTTACTCCGATGCTGAATGCCTTTATGATGAAGGCTAATAAGAAGAAAACGAGATTCTATAATTTTTCAGAACCATACTATGAGAAATTGACCACTGGTTATGGTGATGCCCTGAAGGATTTCATGAAAAAACGCTGGCTTGCCTTTCCTATTATTGTCGGCTGTATTGGATTAATTGTATTGTTTTGGATGGTGCTTCAGAAAGAAACGGCTCCTTATGATGACAGAAGCGCCGTGAGTGTACAGGTATCAGCGCCTGAAGGGGCTTCTTTTGATTACACAGATAATTTTATTTTGAAACTCACCGAGATGGTAGAAGATTCCATCCCTGAAAAAAAGATAAACTTAACCGTTACATCACCGGGATTTAGCGGAACAGGGGCTTCAAACACGGGATTTTTAAGGATACGACTTTCTGAACCTAACGAAAGGAAACTTTCTCAGGCTCAGATTGCTGATAAGCTTACGCGGATTACAAAAGGCTACACCGAGGCTCGCACATTCGTCAGCCAGCAACCGACCATATCAGTAAATCGTCGTGGCGGACTGCCTATTTCTTACATTATCCAGGCGCCGACCTTCGAAAAATTACGTGAGAAAGTGCCATTGTTTATGGAGGAAATCAGCAAGGATCCAACCTTTACAGTAACGGATGTAAATCTGAAGTTTAATAAGCCCGAGATCAATGTATCCATCGATAGAGAAAAGTCTAAAAATCTGGGTGTATCTGTACTTGATGTTGCACAAACCCTTCAATTTGCTCTAAGCGGCCAGCGCTTCGCTTATTTTAATATGAATGGCAAACAGTATCAGGTGATTGGTCAATATGAGCGGGTTGACCGTAATGATCCCCTTGATCTGACTTCCATTTTTGTAAGAAATAACAAAGGAGAATTAATTCAGCTCGACAACCTGGTGCATGTTGAAGAAACAAGCACCCCTCCGCAATTATATCATAATAACCGTTTCATGTCTGCTACTATTTCAGCAGGCCTGGCACCGGGAAGGAGTATCGGTGATGGGATCGAGGCTATGGACAATGCAGCTGCAAAAGTACTGGATGACACATTTTCAACTGACCTGAGTGGAGAATCACGCGATTTTCAGGAGAGCTCATCCAATACGCTGTTCGCTTTCGGCCTTGCCCTCTTACTCGTTTATCTTATTCTGGCAGCACAGTTTGAAAGCTTCATCGATCCATTTATTATCATTTTAACCGTCCCAATGGCTGTTGCCGGAGCTTTCTTATCATTATGGCTCTTCGGACAAACCTGGAATATCTTCAGTCAGATCGGAACGATTATGCTCATTGGACTCGTCACAAAGAACGGAATCCTCATCGTAGAGTTTGCCAACCAGCTTAAGGGAAAAGGCAAACCTGTTGCTGAAGCTATTATAGAAGCTTCTGTTGCACGTTTAAGACCTATTTTAATGACAAGCTTAGCGATTGCCCTTGGGGCATTGCCTATTGCTTTAGCTCTTGGAGCAGCAGCAAAAAGCAGGATGAGCATGGGAATTGTGATCATCGGCGGTACTTTATTTTCCCTGATATTAACGCTTTTTGTAATACCGGCCATTTATTCAATGTGGTCAAAAGAGCATAAAGCTCTTCCGGTCTATGACGAAAGAGAAGAACCCAAACATGAGAAACTGGAATTAGTTTAACTTTATTTTAAAAGAGACATGTCAGGGTCAATTGCAAACGATTTTATGAAAAATATTTACGAACAGAATGAAATTGATTAAAAGTATTTTATGTCTGATAGCCGTTTTGTTGGTGGCTCGAAGCAGCCAGGCACAGGAGAAATTAACGCTGGAGCAGGCGGTTCAGCAGGCACTTGAAAATAATTACGATATTAAACTCACAAAAAATGACGTTGAAAAAGCTAAGAATAATGTAAGTCGTGCCAATGCCGGCATGCTTCCGGTGGTTACAGGAAATTTGAGTACCAATAATACTATTTCCAATACTAAACAAACACTTTCAAGCGGGCAGACACAGGAGCGCTCAGGGGCAAAAAACTCCAATCTGGCCTATGGCCCCGTGCTTAACTGGCAGGTATTTGATGGATTTGCTATGTTCGCAAGGTATGACCAGTTAAAGGAACTGGAATTGCTTGGCGAGGCAAATTTTAAATTAAACGTTCAAAACACACTCGCAGAGGTGATTAATAATTACTATAACCTGGTACAACAGCATCAGCAGATCAAGGCTTTAAGCGGAGCGCTCGACATTTCCAGACTGAGGTTAAGAAATTCCCAGAACAGGTACCTGATTGGAAGGGCAGCCAAGCTTGAAGTACTCGCAGCATCGGTTGACCTGAACACTGATACTACTAATCTCCTGCGCCAGATCGACCAGTATAGCAATACAAAAATCAGGCTCAATGAATTATTAGCGAGAAATATCACCGCCGATTTTACTGTTTCCGATACAATAATTATTCAAAACAACCTTCAGTTAAAGGAATTACAAAATTCTGCAGCCCTGCAAAATCCAGTCCTGCAAACAGCAGTAATAAACCGGCGGATTGCAGAATTGAATTTGAGGCAGGTAAAAGCAAACCGCTACCCGGATATCAACATAAATTCGGGATATAATTTTACCCGATCCCAGTCTGAATTGGGCTTTGCCCGAAGTTCTGTTGGCAGAGGCTTCAATTACGGGCTCACAGCATCAGTAAATATCTTTAACGGCTTTTTACAGAAAAAGAATGAGAAAAATGCCGCTCTGGAAATTGAGAGCAGCAAACTTGTGTATGA
>CAYHRC010000027.1:0-6653 GCA_964358565.1 uncultured Sphingobacterium sp.
ACGTTCGATAACACAAAACCTGTCATCCCGAATGAAAATGAGGGAACTCATCAAATCTTGAAGACATTTACCGCCTGGGCGGATATTGGATGACAGGCGGAGAAACTACGTTTTAGGAAAGACAATCCTGGTTAACAAATAAATCCCTAAAACCTGTCATCCTATGAAAATGAGGGAACTCATCAAATCCGGGAACTGATTTTTGCTAAGTTCCCTCAGCTTCGCTTTCGGGATGACAGGCTGGGGAGAGACTTCAAAATGGAAATACAGGGTATTAACACGTTCGATAACACAAAACCTGTCATCCCGAATGAAAATGAGGGAACTCATCAAAGCTTGAAGACATTTACCGCCTGGGCGGATATCGGATGACAGCATTGTGAAAAGGACGCACAATTGGAAGATTATCACCAAAAAAGTAAAAAGTATCACAAATAAGTTAATTTTGCATCATCAATTTCACAAAACCTACATGGAAGTTAAGGCGGGCGAATTTCTTGAGCAGATCAACTATCCTTCGGATCTAAAAAAATTCAAAGAAGAGGATCTGGAACGTATCTGTACGGAATTAAGACAATTTATTGTAGATACGGTGTCAGTGAACGGTGGACACTTCGGTTCCAGCTTAGGGGTCGTAGAATTAACTGTAGCGCTTCATTATGTACTGAATACCCCTTATGACCAGCTGGTCTGGGATGTGGGCCACCAGGCTTACGGCCATAAGATCCTGACAGGGCGCAGGTCTGAATTTCATACTAACAGGATCTATAAAGGATTGAGCGGATTTCCTAAGCGCTCAGAAAGTGAATATGATACATTTGGCGTAGGACACTCCTCCACCTCTATTTCCGCTGCTCTGGGAATGGCTGTAGCCTCAAACTATAAAGGTGAAACAGGCAGGCAGCATGTTGCCGTTATCGGCGACGGAGCAATGACCGGGGGACAGGCTTTTGAAGCACTGAACCATGCCGGTATCGAGAAATCAAATATTCTGGTCATACTGAATGATAACTGCATGTCTATTGATCCGAATGTAGGCGCTTTAAAAGAATACCTCACAGATATTACAACCTCCCGGTCATACAACCGTTTCCGTGATGATATTTCCAATGTACTTTCAAAAATTTCAGGATTAGGGCCCAATGCTCATGAAATAGTCAAAAAGGTTGAAAAGAGTATAAAAGGCGGACTTTTAAAGAAAAGCAACTTTTTCGAGGCTTTTAAATTCAGATATTTTGGCCCGATTGACGGACATGATGTTAAACATCTGGTTAAGGTCCTGAATGACCTGAAAGACATTCCGGGGCCTAAATTGCTTCATTGTGTTACTATAAAAGGTAAGGGCTATGCATTAGCGGAAAAAGATCAGACCAAGTGGCATTCGCCCGGCCTCTTTGATAAAATAACCGGTGAAATACAAAAAACGGTAACTGACAAGCCACTGGCGCCCAAATACCAGGAGGTTTTCGGCCATACCATCGTTGAGCTTGCGGAAAAAAATCCCAAAATAATGGGTATTACCCCTGCCATGCCTTCAGGCTCCTCATTGAACATCATGATGAAAGCCATGCCAGAGCGGGCCTTTGATGTGGGTATTGCAGAACAGCATGCAGTGACTTTCTCAGCCGGACTGGCAACCCAGGGTATGATCCCTTTCTGCAATATCTATTCAACCTTCATGCAAAGGGCATACGACCAGGTGATACATGACGTAGCTATCCAAAAATTAAATGTGGTCTTCTGTCTTGACCGTGCAGGATTTGCCGGAGCCGACGGGTCCACACATCATGGGGCTTACGATCTGGCTTATATGCGCTGTATTCCAAATATGATCGTTTCAGCGCCCATGAATGAAGAGGAATTAAGGAACCTGATGTATACGGCGCAACAGGATAATATGGGTCCGTTTAGCATCCGCTATCCACGCGGTACAGGCGTCATGCCGGATTGGAGGCGCACCATGAAAGCTATCGAAGTAGGCAAAGCAAGAACAGTTTGCGATGGTGAAGAGGTGGCTATTTTAACTATCGGACATATTGGTAATGAAGCTGTAAAAGCCTGCCAGGAATTAAACTCTGAAGGAATTCATCCTGCCCATTACGATATGCGCTTTGCAAAACCCATCGACGAAGATCTCCTGCACCAGGTATTCAAAAAGTTCAAACATATTGTAACTGTTGAAGACGGCTGCCTGCAGGGTGGAATGGGAAGCGCTGTTATAGAATTTATGGCAGACAATTCCTATCATTCTACAGTAGTAAGACTTGGCATCCCCGATAAGGTGATCGAACATGGTGAACAGCCCCAGTTATGGGCGGAATGTGGTTTTGATGCAAAGGGGATTGTAAAGGCTGTTAAGCAATTTGCTGTAAGCAGGGCTACGAGGGTTATGGCTTCGTAATTGCAGTTTGTCGGTTAGCGGTTATGAGTTGCGGGTTATGAGTTATGGTTGCGGGTTACGAGTTGTGAGTTTCGGTTGTCGGTTTGTCCATGCCTGAATAAAGCCGCTTACCGCTTACCCGTTCTTCTTCTTTAAATCCAGGTACTTAATCGTATTCACCGTATCCTCGATGTTAACCTTGGAGGATGCTCCGAAAAGAATTGATTCTATCTGAGGAAATGAGCATACATATTCAAGAGCTTCTCCTGCAGGAATTGCCCCGCCACCTAATACCTGCATAGCAACCAGCCTGATTTTTTTTTCACTTAATACCTTCTCATACAATTCCTTCCCGCCGGACATTCTAAACCCTGCTTTATTAATTGAAGTACAGATCACAGGGTTTTGTATTCCTGCTTCTTCCAGCACTTGAAGAAGCTTAGGCATATTCATAGTAATGAAACCTGCTTCAGCATCATATTTTTTCCTGATATACACATGAAAAGAAACAAGAATATCATTCATCCCTAAGCCAAGCAGTAAATCTGTCAAAACATTTTGAAGAAATATTACCGGAGTATTGATCCCCCTGAACATTTTCATTTCAGAATCAATCAGGAGCTCCATAATAGAAAGATAATCCTTTGACAAAAAGGCCATTCCTCCTTTAAACATGGAGCCAAGAAAATTCCCGGGTACATATTCCTTCAAAGCGCCTATTATACCCAGCTCTGTGGCTGCATTTGCATATTTATGTACATAAGGCATACAGGGATATATTCTAAAATCATTATACTTTTCAGGATCCCGGCGAATAATATCACAGATGTTAGCCATCCTGTCATGAGTAGTACACATAAACGTATTGATACCCGCCTCTCTTGCCTGGTCAAGTGTTTTAATTATTGAGCTATCATCTTTAAATCGTATTGCCTGAGCCCTTGATTTTTCATCTGAAATATGGTTTACCGCAAAAAACTGGTTATCCCCGAATAAAATTCTCTCCATTTTACATTGTTGATTTCTGCCTGATCATACTAATTGCTTTATCCGTCAGAAAGGCGCTTTCAAACGTGTTAATTTTGTTTTCACCTTGTCCAAGAACAGCCCTGATAAAATAATCTATTTGTAAGGAATACTCTTCGCCTCTTAAATAAAAATCTACCGGCTCTGATAAATCTGTAACGTATTTCACATTCCAGCCTTTAGTATATCCCGCAGGACAATCTGCCGCATCTTTAAAATAAACCTTTAATTCGCTGGCATCAGAAATGATTTTCCCCTTTGTGCCGATTACAGTTATTGAAGTAGACATTTTTCTATATGTTTCATCACTCCAGTTCACTGATAAAACCCCGGTTACATTATTATTCAGTCTCAACAAGGCATATACAGCATCATCAACATTAGCTGAGTAAACTGATTTGACAATACTTGAATACACCTCAGATACCGGCGCAATTAAATAATTAAGCAGATCAACTACATGTGAGGCATAATCCATAAGACATCCGCCTCCTTCTTCCGGGTTTGATCGCCAGGTACCCTGCTTTTTTTTTATAACAACCGGCCCATATGCTTCTGCCTGGAAATGATAAATATCTCCAATTAAGCCGCTGTCAATAATCCGTTTAACTTCCTGAAAAGTGCCAACGAACTTATTATGATATCCAACCTGATTGATGAGATTACTCTGCTTAACCAAATCAAGCAGGGGGGCGCCTTCTTCCGGATTAAGGCAAAATGGTTTTTCAGAGAAAATATGAATTTTTTCTTCTATAAGCACTCTTATAATTGCGGAATGCATGCGTGTAGGAACAGAAACAAAAACAGCCATTGGCTTCACTTTCCTAATCATTTGAAGGTAATCTGAAAAACATTCGAAACCTGAATATTTTGTCAGCACATCAGTCAGCGGACCGGACGTATCACATACTCCCACTATTTCAACCGAAGGATGAGCCCCCAAAATAGCCAAATGGGATAATCCCATCTTGCCTGCACCAATCAAAGCAACTCTAAGCATATAAAATCATTAATTCATGTTAACAGCAAATATTTAAGATCAGCGCAGGATGATCTCTTTATATTGATCAGTAATAAATTCCCATCTATATAATTTTCGGGCAATAAATTCAAGTTCCATGCCAATACCTTTCAGATCAAGCCATTTATAATTACGTATAAGATTTACAAGCTCATCTAAACTTTTAAAATATATAGCCTTATTTTCAGTAGTAAATTCATTGTATCCTGATGCATAAGCAAATACAGGTAAGCCCAGATACATCGCTTCTACAAGGGATGGATTTGTACCTCCGGCAGAATGCCCATGAATATAGACAGTACAGTTACTTCTTAAAATGTCCAGCCTTTCCCGGTCATAAATAGCATCTAATAAAATTAAATTCGCCCTGTCCTGATATTTCAATTTTGTTTTAAGCCCATAAGAGGAATTATTCCAGTTTCCTACCATTACCAGAGGCATTTCATCCTGATTACTAAATGCATTGAGGATCATATCAATATTATTATCCGGCTGTATTCTGGTAACGCTGAATGCATATTCTCCTTTCAGAAAAGAATATTTTTGTAAAGCGTCTGCGTTAAGCTCCTTTTTCATTGCCTGGTCGCCACCATAAGCAATTAATGAGCTTTGCCTGCCATAGGTATTTAATATATAATCCTGTATCCCTATATTATCTGAAATTATTTCCCCGCTATTCTTAATAAGAAGCGACTCAGCCTTTCTGATCACTTTTTGTGTAAAGGCAGACCATTTATCCCGCTTCCAGTCGAGTCCTCCTATATTTAAAATAATTTTTGACCTGTAATTCTTCAAAAATGGCATCACAAAGCCAGCCCCAAAGCCTAAGAATAAAACCTTGTCGTATTTTATTACAGACAGTATAAGTGCTATACTATCATACAATATTCCTGAACTTCCATGAGAACTGATGGGTATGTATTTAAGTTTGGCTCCCTTATATGATTTCAGGGAATTATCCATATCCTTTGAAGAGCAATAAACCGTTATCTCCATATCATTTGAAAGATATTCGACAAGGTATTCAGCAAGGGTTTCAAAACCACCGTAATTATTAGGAATCCCTCTTATACCCACTATAGCTAAATGCATCTTAATTCAAGGTCAAATTAATCCCTTATCTTATTTGGCGCAAATTAACGAACAAAATTCCATCTGCTTATTTTTTAAACTCCTAAATTCAATTATTCAAATTCCCGCACTCTCCATTTATTCCTCAAATACCTATATTTGGCAACACCTTGACGCGAGCCATGTACCATTTGTCCTGTATTAAGCCATTTACTATCCATTGAAATACATAAACCTCAGGGGCTTTCGGAGAATATTAAAGGCCAGTGCATTTTCAAACTTCCTGAATCTTAGCAGTGTACAATTATATAATACCCTTTTATCATTCCTGATATACCCAATCATTATTCGGAAAGTTGGATTAGAGGCATTTGGCTTTTTTACCATTGCGAATTATTTCGCTGGTTTAATGGGTACGATAGTGAACTTCGGAACCAGCCAGTCGGGAATTAAAGATATTGTAATGAACAAAGATGATCCCAAAGCATTATCATCTGCATTTTATAATACAATTCTATTAAGAATAATAATCTTTCTTGCTTTCATGTTCTCATTTTCCCTTTTAGAGCTGGCAGATCTGCATAATTATAATTTTTACCTTTTTTCTATCCCAATAATATTCTCAGAGGTATTAAATCCCATGTTCCTGTATCTTGGTAAAGAAAAGCTGGCTTTATATAATCTGACAAGTTTTATCAGTAAGATACTTATTATTATTGCACTTATTTTATTAATACAGGGAGATGAAGATGCTATCTGGATCAATTTCATCATTGGGACAATCAATGCCCTGGCGTATCTTTTGCTTGTTATCCGGGGAGTAATTAAATACAGATTATCATTTAACTCTCCTGATAAATCTGCCTTGTTAAAACTTTCTGTCAGTAATTTTTATCTGGTTGGCAACAATATCTCTGTTCACCTGCAGCAATCATTAATGATATTTTCGATCAATCTTTGGGGAAACCCATTATGGCTGGGGGCCTATTCAGTTTGCGATAAAATTATTGGTGCTGTTAAAATGCTGATCAGCTCTATATCCAATTCTATCTACCCAAAAGCTGCCCTTTTATATAAAAAGGACCCGAAGGAATTTGTTCTTTTCAGGAATAAGATGCAAAAAATACTTGCACTGGCTTTTTTTATATTTTCGGT
>CAYHRC010000027.1:6663-14807 GCA_964358565.1 uncultured Sphingobacterium sp.
GTGAATGGGCCGGCGAGTCACGTGAGGAGGCGGAAGCCAAATCCTTCTGGGATGGCTTTTTTTATATTTTCGGTTTGTTTAAACCTGTTTTCAGAATATATTATCATACTGATAAACGGCAAGCCTGATTTAACCGCAGAAACTTTACTCCGAATTATGGCATTTTTACCAACCCTGGCGGCTCTTAACTCTATTAATGTCCTGGAGTTTTTAATCAGAGATCATACTATTTTCATTTTCAGGATTGCAATGATCCTGCTTATCTTAGCTGCCGCACTTTCAAGGCTTATCGTTTACTCTGATAATTTAATATGGTTCGGAACCTATACTTTACTCATTGAAGGAAGTGCTCTGCTGATGTATGAATATCTGATCAGAAAGAAGTATCCATTAAATGTATAATATTTAAGAGCAGTTCATAGTCAAAGAAGAATGAAATTGATTTGATTTTTAATTTTCACAATCAAATTCAACATTAATAAAAATCATAATGATTATTTTTCCTCTAATCTATCTTTCAGCCTTTATTTTTGCTATTAGAGGAATCGTAAAGGGCGACAGAGAGGAAGTGCTTTTATTCCTGATCCTCGGGCTCCCAATTTATATTACCAGCTTATGTATTGCCTTTGATTTAGGCTTCGGCAGTTTTATTGGTGTTTTGCAGGGGTTCAAAGAAACGATCATTATTACTTTACTTGGCATTCAGCTCCTGACGCTCAAATCAAGAATACGTTTTCATATTATTGATTATGGTGTACTGGCATATTTTTCCTATACTTTCCTCTATGCCATATTTCCTATAGGTGAACAAAGTTTGATGGTCAGGCTGCTGGCATTTAAAAGTATATCCTTCTTCTCCTTAGTCTATTTCTGCGGGCGTCTTTTTGATCCGGATACTATTTATATCAACAAATACTTCCATTATATTCTTTACTTAAGCGTTGCCGCAGCCGGACTGGCAATCATAGAATATTTAAGTTCCACCCACTTTCAAACTCTGACAGGCTTTGCAGACTTCTACTATTATGTCTATAATTTTCAGCCCACAGGATCTTATGGCCTGAGTTGGACCTTTGAAACGGATACAGGAATAATGAGGTTCGCCGGTTTTTTCGCAAATCCCCTGGAGTTTGCCGCAGCGACCCTTCTTTCTTTATCTATTCTGGCTGCTCTGTCTACTACAGATACCAATCATTTAAAATTAAATAACTTCAGTATTCTGGTATTAACAGCCAGCTTAATTTCAATTTTCCTGGCATTTTCAAGAGCTGCCTTCCTGAATTACTTCTTCCTTATCTATGTTTATGCTGTTCTAACCAGGAGAAAATATATCCTTCAAATCTTCTACACCTGTATTATAAGTATGGTGCTTTACTTTATATACCTGTTAAATAATGAAGATATAAGGGATTTCGTTTATGCGACAATCAATTTTACAAATTCATCGAGTGCAGGGCACTTATTAGAATGGATTGAAGGAATTAACTCCATGATAGCTCAGCCCATGGGTCTCGGCCTGGGAACTTCCGGAAGAGTAGCAGGATCGTTTGACGGGAACACCGGAGGAGAAAATCAGTTCATTATCATAGGTGTGCAAAGCGGTATCATAGCTATGTTTATCTATCTGGCTATTTATATTTTATTGATCAGGACATGCTGGAAATGGTTCCCCATCCTGAGAGGAAGAGAACGACAGGTATGTCTGGCACTATTACTCATGAAAATTGGATTCATTATTCCCCTTATGACTTCCGAACTGGAATCCTCTTCATACATTTCTTATATCACCTGGTTTTTTTCCGGATTTTTCATAAGTATCATTACCCGGCAAAGTAAAACAGCAGAAAATACGATCATATAGCAGATTGCTTTAGCTAAAAAGACGGAGGGCTATTTATAAGGCGGATTCAATTGCCTGAATTACCGCAAGAGGAGCCAGCTGAGATAAACATTTGGCATACCCATCAACTTCATGATCACATTTTAGATGCAGGAATTGATTGCAGGTACAGGTATTAGAATCCACAACCTTTGCAAATGGGGAATAAGGCATGAATTCAATGGAACGTGTTGAGCCAAAGATCGCAATAATTGGAACATCAAAGCAAGATGCCAGATGTAATACCCCGGTATCAACTCCTACTACTATTGAAGAAATGGAGACCAAAGCTGCCAGATCCCTTACAGATGTCTTTCCTGCAAGTGAATAAACATCCTCTTGAAAGTCACTAACCATCTCCTCGGCATTGGGTTTATCATCCATGGTCCCTACAACCAGTACTGTAAAGCCTTTAAATTTCAGATGGCTGATAACTTCCCTGAAATATATTGAAGGCCATGATTTCACATCCCTTGATGAATAAGGCCCTATTATGGCAATTTGCTTAGAAAGTTGAATATTGAGTTCAGATTCAACAAAGCTTTTATTCCTCTGAATCTCTTCCTCATTCAGATATATCTTAGTCCGAACCTGAGCATCTGTACTAATAAAAGATTTAATAACATCCATTGACCTCTTTACTTCATGTTTGGAGTTATCATAATCTGAAATATGATGAAGAAGACTGCTATTCCCGCTTCTTGAATTGCTTACCCTGATCCTTGCACCTGTTAATACTCCAAATAAAAAGATAAACCTCAGATCTCCCCTGAAATCAACAAAAACATCAATGTTCTCTTTGCGTAATTTTTGAATTATCCGGAAAAGTTCTTTCAATTTGGATAAGGAAAACTTTTCTCTAACTTTTTGCTGCCCCCATGGCCAGTTAAATACCAATATTTCGTCTATTCTGAAATCATCCCTGAAAAGTTGTTTACCGGCGGAATTAGTTAATAATAGAATTTTTGCCTTAGGGAACCTTTCCCTCATTAATGAAAATGAAGGAGAAGTCATTATAACATCACCAATATGATCCAACCTGACCAGCAAAATTTTTTGCGGATCACAGTCCTGGTATTTATTCCCTTCAGGAAATATTTTTCGGGGCAGGCAGATCAGCTCTACAATGACATTAACTAATGATAATACAAATTTCTTTTTTTTATTGTGTATGAACATTGTTTATTTATATGTTATCCGGCGATAGTTTCTCTGATATGCAGCATTAATTGAACTGAACAATGTTCCCAGGTAAATTCCTTAACCCGATGATTAGCATCCGAAATTAATTGCTCACGTAAGGGCTGATCAAACATTAGTATTTCCATTTTTTCCGCCATATCATTCACATCAAAAGGATCGACTAATAAGGCAGCATTACCTGCAATTTCAGGCATAGAGCAAATATTGGATGTCAATACAGGCACTCCGCTGGCAAATCCTTCAATAATGGGCAAGCCAAACCCTTCGTACAATGAGGGAAAGGCAAGCATACATGCATCTTTATATAATACAGGAAGATCACTGTCTGGAACATAACCACATAGAACTATTTCGTTTTCCAGGTTTAAACTCTCTATCAGGTGCTTCATTTGCTGGTTCCGGTCCGAATACATCCCCGAAGAAGGTTTACCTGCAATGGCAAGCTTAATCTTCGAACCCTTTATTCCTGATCTTTCCTTGAATAAGCCAAAGGCTTGAATTAAGCGTTCTATATTTTTACGGGCTTCAAATGTACCCACAAACAATATATACTCCTTTTTTGTAAGGCCGCATGGTACAGTTTGATTTGATTGAATTCCATTTTCCACTTTTTCTGTAAAGCATTTATCAACACCATTATAGACAACATGAACTTTGGAATTATCAAGGTACATTAAATCGACAATTTGCTTTTTCGAATACTTTGATACGGTAAAGATCAGATCTGCCTTTCTGATAGCCCGCTCAATAACCGGGACATAATAGCTGTAAAACCAAACAGGATTTATAAATTCTCTCTGTGCTCTGATATGGGCATCATGAGCTATTACACCCCGTTTACAATTCGTGTAAACAGGAGTGTAATATTCAGGGGATAATAAAAAGTCAACCCCTTTTATAAGGCAAAGAATGGGTAAATGAATCTGAACCCAAAAAAAACGAATGAAATGGCCGTATATTTTAGCAAATATCCCTTTACCCGAACTTAAGGAATAAAAAGGCTTAAATTCAATCAATTCAATATCAGGCATAGTCCTTAACTGCTCAAGGATATTAAGTGTTACCCTCTTTGTTCCTGCATGTTCCAAAAGGAGATGATGAATATCAACAGCGAGTTTCATATTATTCTTTCAGCAAGCATAAAAATTGAACATAAAGGTTTTGAATTTGCATGCCCTACAATAAATGATTAATGCGGGAAATTTTGCCTGGATGAACAAAAATGAAGTTGAAGATATACCTGCCCTTTGCAGCTCCAAAATTCTGGTACTTTTGTATATCAAATAAATCCATCCTTAGCAGATGATCATCAAGATAAAAAAAGCCTTCATAGCCAAATTTCTTGAGAAATTCTCTAACACCGGCGACCGAATGTGCTTTATGTCTTTCCTCAATTTCAATCAGCAAAGATGGATGATCGCGTTCAAGTAAATTAACAGCACCTTCCAAAACGGATATTTCATGCCCTTCCACATCAATCTTAATGAAGGCTACACTATCTTCAAAATCATAATCATCCAGGCGTTTAACCGGCACCTTCACCAGGTCAACCTCCCCAAACCGTTCAATCAAATTGCCCTCTTCAATGGTGCTCAATTGGTCATTGCTTTTGAGAATTTTCAATTCAGCAGAGCCTGAGAAATTTGATAATGCAACATTTTCGAACTGAATCGAAGCAGTAATTCCTGAAAATATCCTCTTAAGGTTTTTCAATGCCTCTTCTCTTGGTTCAAAAGCATAACATTTCTTTGAAACAGGATACAGATGAGCCAGATATAAACCATTCGCGGCACCCACATCAATCGAGATCAATGATCTGTCGCAAAGATCATATACCAGCTTAAGCTCTGGCTCCTCATAGCCTCTTTTCCAGATCAGGAGCTTTAAATATATTTTGGAAGGAAGTATTGTTTGAAGAATTTTATTAATAATATGTTTTAACATCATAAGCATATACCCTTGATAAAATGAAACGATCCTTTCACTGCCAAACTACTATTTGAGTAGAGTTTTTTCTAAATAAATGGAATAATGAAACGGATTTGATTAAACTTTAAAACCCTGCCAAAGATAATCACAGGAAGGGATTTAATTAATTTATTAATGAGCCGGTTCTCAAATAAAAAATCATGTCCTGCTTCTGTGATACAGGGAAAGAAGTCTTCTTAAGTCATTTCCCCACTTACCTTTAAAATATTGAACAATAATCTGCAGCAGCACGATGACTCTTATTAAGCCTGCAATCTCAGGCTTCCATTTTTGGTAATAATAAAACTTACTATGCAAGAGCATTTCAAATTTATGATAATTGAAATTTTCCGGATCAGACTTTCCTACTGCTGCACCCTCGAAATGTATTATTTCAGCTTCAGGCAATATATAGGCATCCAAACCGACCTCCCTTAGCCGTTTAAACAAATCCGTTTCCTCATAATACATGAAATAGTTCTCATCAAATCCATGTATTAAGTTAAAATTTACCGCCGGAATAAAGATAGCTGCTCAAATAATATAGGGCACCTTACGTATTTTTTTATCACTGACCTTGCAGCCTATAGCAAGGCTATTCTTATAATACCCGTTTAATAAAACACTTAGTCCCAGGCCAACATTACAAAGCTCAAGCAACAGGCCCGGAAAATTTCCATAGGTGAAATTTGCACTTAAGTCTGCCTCCAATAAATTGCCGCCTACGGCAGCCGCCTTAAGACCGGTATTTTCTAAAAATGCTAAAAATTGTCTGAGTACATCATTAACTACTAAAGTATCCGGATTTAGAAAAAACAAATACTTCCCTTTTGACTGCCCGGCAGCTAAATTATTTGCTTTGGCAAATCCCAGATTTTGATCAGAAAAGATCAGGTTCACCTTATTATCCAATTGCCGGTTTAGCCAGTCATTCAGCATATTTTTTTCTGCCAGCTGCGACGCATTGTCAATAATAATAATCTCGAAAGGCGTATCCCTGCAATGCCCGGTTATAGATGCAATGGAATTAATCAGTAAAGCCGATGTATTATAATTAACATATATAATAGAAACTAATGGAACCATTTTATAATTTTGAATGCTCTGAAAATTGTAAAAAGCATTATTAAGATCAATTAAAATCAAAGAATATCTATGATTTCTGTTTGGGGATAAAATTATAGATTCAAATCTGAATTAAGCTAAAATACACGATAGCTTAATTTTTAATATTCGCAACTGAGCCTGAATTCGGAAAGGAAGAAATCTGAAGGATGATAATTTTACAGAACAGAGTTATTAAATTATTATGTTTGTACACATTCAAATCGACTGAAAATACTTAAATGCCGGTATTGAAAATACCTGTAAGTTCAAACATTTTGCAATCTGTTGCGTTAATATACTTTTATAAAAAATTTACCATTCAGGTATGTATCCTGAGCCAATTATTATTTAGGATATTAATATTTTGAAGAGTATTTAAATTATGACCCGACCTTATTTAATTTACAGATCAGTCCGCGTCCTCATTGAAATACCAATTTTATTCATCTCTTTCTGGATCGTATCTTATAATTTAACAGGCTCGGTAAATTTTTCTGATCAGGCAAACTATACATTCCTGCTATTTTCAGTAATTGCCTGGTATAGTTGTGCCCAGGTTTCACATTTGTATACTGATCTCCGATCCAATAAATTCTCCGAGGAGATCACCTATATTATTTTTACTCTGCTATTATTTGCCATTCTGCTCAGTTCCTTTTTATTCTTTTTAAGCAAGGAGATTCCTTTTACGAACTATTTCCTGGCCTCTTATTTTATCTGCCTTTTTTTCCTCATTACATTATTTAAATATATTATCAGAAAGTATCTTCACAGCATTATTTATAAAGGAAAACTCTTAAATCACATACTTCTGATAGGCTCTACTCCTGCTGCAAAAGATTTTTATGATACCATAAACTACCATTACTACTATGGCTATAAGTGTATTGGCTTTCTGGATAATACTAAAACCAAGCTGAATGGATGCAAATATCTTGGCAATATTGATAACCTGTCTGATATCTTAAAGCAGGAACATATTGATGAAGTTATACTTGCACTTCCAAATTCAGAACACGAAAACATTAAGGCAAGCATAGAAACCTGCGATTTTCACGGAAAGAGAATGCGTATAATTCCAGATCTGTATTTATATGCATCCAGTAATATTCAGATCAATACCATTGGCCACCTGCCTATAATCAATCTGCGCTCTTTACCTCTCGACAAATGGGAAAACAAGGCATTGAAACGTATTTTTGATGTATTATTTTCATTGGGCTTTTTTATACTTATTGGATGGTGGGTTATGCCAATTATTGCATTGCTCATCAAATTAACTTCAAGAGGCCCGGTTTTTTTTAAACAGGAGCGCTGGGGTTTAAATAATAAAAAAATTACCTGTTATAAATTCCGAACCATGTACAATGGAAGCCCCGAGGCAGATACGAACGGATCTTTCATTCAGGCTACTAAAAATGATGAAAGAATCACTGCTCTGGGCAGCTTTTTAAGGGAATGGAATATTGATGAGTTCCCTCAATTCTGGAATGTATTAAAAGGGAATATGTCTGTAGTAGGCCCCAGGCCACATGTAACACCTCTAAATCTGGCCTCTATAGAATATGTTGACAAATACCTTTTACGACACCTGGTTAAACCGGGCATTAGCGGCTGGGCCCAGGTAAATGGATGCCGGGGTGAGACCAGCAAACCGGGCGCCATGCAGCAAAGAGTAAATTATGACCTGTATTATATTCACAAATGGACTTTCTGGCTTGATTGTCAGATTATTTTACAAACTATCATCAATATTATTAAAGGCGATGAGAATGCCTATTAAAAGTAATTCCAAACCTTTACGCTTATTGCGATTTATCTTCCTGCTAAGCTTTTTAACTGGCTTGTCTACTTATTCCAAAGCTCAGAATGTCTGGCAGGATCCGGGATCTGAGGTATATAACTTCCTCAGCAGGCAGGCACAAAAAGGAAATATCCATCTTGAAGATCTGATCCAGCCTGTTTCACGCAAAGATATTGGCCTGCA
>CAYHRC010000028.1:0-14724 GCA_964358565.1 uncultured Sphingobacterium sp.
ATTTTTGAGCCGGGTGTGAAACATTTAAATTTTATGCTCTAAGATACGTCTGATTCTTTTGCAGGCATAATCCGGAAACAATTTCATAAGAATGCACCCTTGCTCTATGATCAAAGATCTGTGAAGCTACCATAATTTCATTCACGCCGGTGGAATCAGCAAAAGCCTGCATATGTGGTTTTATAGTTTCGGCTGAACCAACGAAAGTATATTTCAGCATCTGCCTGACCGCATATCGCTCTGCTTCATTCCATACTGTTGCCATATCATTCACAGGTGGCTGAAGAGTGGTTCGCTTACCTGTGATCACATTAAGGAAAGCGGTATAGAGTGAAGTTGCCAGATACTCTGCCTCCACATCTGTATCGGCAGCGACCACATTAATTCCGGCCATAATATATGGTTGCTTTAAGGAGTTTGACGGCTTGAAGCTGTCACGATAAACCTGTAAAGCTGTATGCAAAAGATTGGGAGCAAAATGACTCGCAAAAGCAAATGGCAGACCCAGTAACCCTGCAAGCTGAGCACTATATGTGCTCGAACCCAGTAGCCAGATAGGAATATCAAGACCTTCACCAGGTACCGCCCGGACACGCGAGCCGGCATTATCTGCTGAAAGATATGCTCTTAATTCAGCCAGGTTCTGAGCGAAATCTTCACCCGCCCCTTCAATGTTACGCCTTAGCGCCATGGCTGTCATCTGATCGGTTCCGGGAGCCCGGCCCAGGCCCAGGTCAATCCTTCCGGGATATAAGGACTCCAGAGTTCCGAACTGCTCGGCTATCACCAGGGGTGCATGATTGGGTAACATGATCCCTCCTGATCCTACGCGGATATGAGATGTGCCGCCTGCAATGAAGCCAATGAGAACCGAAGTGGCAGAACTGGCTATTCCAGCCATATTATGATGTTCGGCCATCCAATACCTCTGATATCCAAAACGTTCGGCATGCTGTGCCAGATCCAGACTATTTTTAAAAGAATCTGCAGCTGATTTATCTTTCAAAACCGGGACCAGGTCGAGAATAGAAAGTGGAAGAAGCTGGGGCTTGTCGCCGGTTATAGTATTTTCCATAGGTTATATTGCCAAAAGGCTGGATACAAAATATCCAAAAATCATTTGGCAAAAATAAACGTTAGGCGTTCATATTCATACAGGCCGGTATAATATGAGTGTCAAAAAGGGGATAATTAATCAATGGATTTTAAAAATTGGGGAAATGCCTAATACCAGCTGTTTTTGGAATCGCTGCTTATTTCTTCTGTCTCAGTAGGTTGAGGCTGCTTATTTTTTGCGGAGGGCAATGCAACCCTTTTATTCAATTCCGGACGGCGGGTATTCGAAGAAGCTGACTTTACGAAGAGCTCCTTTTGTATATACTTTTCATTACTAAGGCTATATGATATCAGTGGCGGTTTCTTGAGTATACCCGCCGGGAGCCTGCTCTCAACTTTTTCGATAAGGTCACGCTCGTCAATTTCACCTTCAATACGAATGGAGCCATTGATAACGGAACCAGGTTCAATTGATATAAACCTCGCCCTGATATTGCCGTTTATTATAGCCGTACTTTTAATGTCTGCGTAATCAGTAGAGAGGATATCGCCATACACCTCTCCATTTATTATGCAGGTACGGGAAGTAATATTTCCGGCAATTTGAGCTGTTTCAGCTACCATCACCTCTTTTAATGAATAAATATTACCCATTAGCGGTTCATCAAGCATTACAGAGTTTGATGAAATGAAATTATCATCGACCCGGATAATCGTAGTATGAAAATCAGCTATAATCTCTTTGCGGCCGTCCTTTTTATCGAGATACTTCTTAATAAAATTTAAGACCCTGCCGATCATTCTGTCAATGTCGTTACAACTGTTGCAGCATTGCCGATGTCGAGACCTACAGAGGATTGTTTTTTGCCGCCTGAGACCCGCAAAGAATTTAATGCATAACCCTTACTTGCCAGGCTCGCCGGATCAGTCACAAACTCTAACTGGGCAACTTCCCCGAATTCATTTTTGAAGCAATCAACAAGATCCTGATAGAACATACCACCTCCGCATAAATAGACTTTATTCGTCTTCATGAGGTTAGCATCAGTAATCACATTCCTTAAATTAGGAGAGATCACCTCATTATAATAGGACCTTAAAACATTTCTTCTTATCTCTCTCAGATCAACGTTCTTTCTGTTTAGAATGATATATCCTTTCTGAAAAGCTTCATCCATCAGGTGTGCATTTCTGAAACCAAGATAATGGCTCTTTTCCAGCTCACTTATCATCATGTTTACGGCATACTTAAGCCCATGAGTACTCACCATAGTCTGTTCAACAATTCCTGAATCCATACTAAGCACAGATTCGAATGTTCCAAAGCCGCAGCTTAACACAAAAAAGCTACCTTCTGCCTGCTGCTCTCCTTTTCGCAATGCGATGGTACAACCAACAATTTCAGGAATAACTTCTACATTCTGAAAATCCAGGATCACTGACTTTTTGTTGCTGTTACTGAATGTTGAAGAATCAAACTCAATAATATGCGTTTTTTTAAGGAAATCTGTTGCCATATCCTTATAGATCCTGTATGTAGAGTATGGAAAACCGGTAGTAATTGTAAGAGGTTGTTCAACTGAGCCTGACAAAAGCAGTGAAGCTGCTTTGACAAGGAGCTGATAATCCAGATCAGTAGGTGCAGAATTAATAAACTTATGAGGGAGCTGACCTTCATTAAGAGCTAAGTTCCCGCAGATATACCATTGATTTTCATGGAATATCTTTAAACCGTTGATGAGGTCTTTCGAAGTATTGCTTAAATTAGCATTACTGTTTTCTACTAAGCTTGAAAACGACTGAATTGCAAACATATCTTATGGTTAAGATTTATGTATACGTTGATTATTCTATCTTAATTAGGAATAAACATACAATTAAAAAGATAAATTGTTTTTTTAAAAAGAATAAAATATGGTAACATAGCATGGTATTATTCGTATTAATCAATGTCTCTCCTTAGGACTTAAAAAAAATATGAACCCAAATGAGATTTTCAAAATCCGATTTCAGTACTGTTTTAATCGTTGGTAGTACACAGGAGGAGACAAAATCCCTTCGCATCAAAACAAAACACTTAAACAGGTTAAAGCAATATGCTTTTACAATCTGCCTGACTATTATGGTTCTGGCAGGTACTATTGTTTTCCTGTCGTTTGAGATCAGTAAAAACAAGGAAGAAAGAAAAGCATATAGCAGGCAGATCGCTCATTTAAAAAGCCAGATCCCCGCACCCCGTGATACAAGCGAGGCCAGGAATTATATTCAGAACATTGAAAATAAGCTTAAAAAAATCAATCAATACCTGATGAAAAGAGGAATAAAAGGTTTTTCAAGTAAAGAAATTGGAGGCAATAGTGAGCCATCAGCAGATCTTAGCCTGGAAGAGATCTATGCTTTATATAATCAGCGTCTTGAAGATGTACTGATAGGTGTTGCATTTACTCCGATAGGATATCCCGCAAATGTTATAATGAATTCAGGTTTTGGTTACCGGAGCGATCCTGTACGCAGTGGCGGCGTTGAATTTCATCCGGGGATAGACTTTAAGGGTCAACAGGGTGACGCTGTAAAAAGCACAGCCGATGGTAAAGTAATTATAGCCGGATGGTTCCAGGGTTATGGAAAATGTGTACGAATAAAACATAAAAATAATCTGGAAACCCTTTATGGGCATCTTTCCAGTATCAATGTTAAAGAGGGGCAGATGATTAGCACGGGACAAATGATAGGAAAGGTTGGTTCCACGGGTCACTCTACAGGAAATCATCTGCATTATGAAGTAAGAAAAAATGGCAGGCCCATCAACCCCCGTAACTTTCTAAGTGTTAATTAAAACTATGGCAAATCAGAAAAACGGGCAATCCTCGACAACTCCAACACTCATAAGCAAAGGCTGCATTCTTGAAGGTAAATTAGAATCCGATGTTTTTGTTCGCATTGACGGCAATATTAAGGGCGATCTTTTTATAGGAGAAGGTCTGATCGTTGGTGAGGATGGCCTGATCGAAGGGAATGTTCACACCCGTGAAATTGTTGTATATGGTACTGTTAAAGGAACGGTCAAAGCGGAATCGATAGATATAAAAAGTTCCGGCAAGATAATGGGAGAGCTGAACACCATCACATTGCAGGTAGAAAAGGGTGCTGTGTATATTGGGAACGTGATCATGTCTAAGAAAGATTCTGAAAAAGAATCAGAAATCCCAGCAAAATAATATCTCAAAAACTTAATTTAAAGAAATCGGCATAACCAGCGCTTACCCCTCAACGTATTTAATATTTTACATAAGACTTAAGTTTTTAATCTCATATTTAAACTGCTTATGTATTATCCGCCTGAGCAACAGAGCAGATAAATTCATATTTTGTTAAAAATTAATTTCACATTAGCTTAACTTAACCGTTTTCAATCCTTATTATCCACAATGAAACCTCCATGTGCTGCAGTACACAAACCGAAAATGAATAAAATTTTAAAGCACATGGAAGCTTCATCACCATTAAAAACAAATTTATACTGATGAAAATTAAGATCTTACTTATTTGCGCCCTGGCAACCTCGGCATTATCTTTAAATGCCCAGCAGGGAAAAACCCAGAACCAGGCAAAAAGTACGAATATCCCCCGACCGAAACTGGTTGTCGGTATTATGGTAGACCAGATGCGCTGGGATTATTTGTATCGTTTCTATGAACGCTATGGCAATGGCGGGTTTAAGCGGATGCTAAACGAAGGTTTCTCATGCGAGAATACCTATATAAATTATATTCCAAGCGTTACCGGAATTGGGCATGCTACGGTTTATACCGGTTCTGTCCCGGCTATTCATGGCATTGCAGGTAATGAATGGATTATCCAGGCCACCGGTAAAAACATGTATTGCGCAGCTGATTCAACAGTTGCAACAGTAGGAAGCTCTACCGTTGACGCAGGAAAAATGTCACCACGCAATATGCTCACTACTTCGATAACTGATGAGTTAAAACTTGCCACCAATTTCAGGTCAAAGGTGATTGGGGTTGCCTCAAAAGACAGGGGAAGCATTTTGCCCGGCGGCCATACTGCAAACGCAGCATATTGGTATGATGGCATTTCCGGAAACTGGATAACAAGTACATATTATATGCAAAGCCTGCCTGCCTGGGTAAGCCGGTTCAATGAGCAAAAACTAGCAGAGAAATACCTTAAACAAGACTGGAATACATTGTATCCGATAAATACCTATTTACAGAGTACAAAGGATGATAGCCCCTATGAAGGCAAATTCGCAGGCACTGCAAGTCCTACCTTCCCTGTTAAAACATCCGGAATGATGGCCAATGGTTTCGGTATATTATCAAACACACCATACGGGAGTTCCTTAACACTTGACATGGCGAAGGCCGCTGTAGAAAATGAAGAGCTGGGTGCTGATGCAATTACCGATTTTCTTGCGGTTAGTGTGTCATCACCGGATTATGTAGGACACCAGTTCGGTCCGAATTCAATAGAAGTGGAAGATACTTATTTGAGGCTTGACCGCGACCTTGCTATGTTTTTCACTTACCTGGATAGTAAAGTTGGCAAAGGCAATTACTCTGTATTCCTGACAGCCGACCATGCAGCCGCACATAATGCAGGCTTTCTGATCGACAATAAGGTTAATGCAGGGGTATTTTTAACCTCAGCCCATTTGAATACACTGAACACTCTTCTTGAAAAAGAATTCAAAGCAAAGAACTTAATAAGAAGTTTCGGTAATTACCAGGTGAGCTTAAATTATGGAGCAATTGAAGCGAATAAGCTTAGGGAGGCAGACATCAAAAAAAGAGCTATTGAATTTCTGAATAAGCAGGAAGGCGTAGCTTTTGTGGTTGATATGGAAGAAGCGCAGACTGCTAATATTCCGAATGCCTTTCGTGACATTATATTAAACGGTTACAATCGTGAACGTAGCGGGGTTATTCAGATCATTTTGAAACCAGGCTGGTACTCAGGAACTTCTGCAAGGTCAACGGGGGCAACCCATGGCAGTCTGAACCCTGTTGATACGCACATTCCGCTGGTCTTTATGGGATGGGGAATAAAACAAGGGAAATCTAATAATACCTATCACATGACAGATATAGCCCCTACCATTTCAGGCCTTCTGCATATTCAGGAACCAAACGGGAATATCGGAAAGCCCATAAATGAGGTTCTTAAATAAAATTTCCACCGGAAATCAGATAACCATTCTTAAATCAGGCATCCTTTGGATACCTGATTTTTTTTGCCTTTTTTTTAGCTATTTACCCACAACAGACAGATTTGAATATTTTGAGCACCTTGCCCTACTTAAAGCAAAATTCCTATATTCGTTTTAAGGTTATCTTAAAATGAGTTCTATCCGTACACTTACTGATTCACAATTACTCGACCTGGTTAAGACTGGGGATGAATCAGCTTTCGCTGAAATATACGAGAGGTACTGGACAGTTATGTATATCCATGTTTTAAAAATGCTTGGCGATGAAGATGACAGCAAAGATCTGATCCAGGAACTTTTCACCTCATTATGGCTAAAAGGAGCCCAGATTGAATTCAGCACCAATCTTTCCGGTTACCTGTACATCAGCGCCCGAAACAAGGTGATCAATATGATCAGACAGAATAAAATCCGAAAAGACTATCTGAGTTCCTTAGCTGAATTTGGAGCCCAGACGAGCAATACAACACTCGAACAATTAAATGTTCGTGATCTGCATACTGCATTTGAAAGAGAAGTTCAAAGCCTCCCATACAAAATGCGGCAGATTTTTGAATTAAGCCGCAAGCAGAACCTTTCTCATAAAGAAATTGCCCTTAGGCTCGACATTTCTGACAAGACTGTCAAAAAACAAATAAGTAATGCCCTGAAAATCATCAGGCTCAGGCTTAATGTTCTGATCACTCCAATTGGGATCTGTATTAGCTTATTTAATAAGCTATAGCAGCAATATTCTCAACCGCAATTTTTTTGGGCTAAAGCGGTATCCATGCTAATCTATCTCCGGAACTTCTGATTTATTTTTAACTCATCTACTACCATGGCAGGTCTCATCTGTTTTTTAATAAAGGAACCATCCTTATGACAAAGCATCAGGCGCAAGAGTTATTAAATAAATATACGGACGGGACATGTACACCCGAAGAAAAGGCATTGATTGATCGCTGGTATCTTTTGGAATCATCCGGGCAGAGCTTAGCAAATGAAGATGAAGATCTTAGTGCGGTAAAAACGGAAATGTGGATGGCTATACGCGAAATGAGCGGCATAGAAGGCCAAAGAAGAAGGACAGGCCGCATTATAAAAGCAATTTCTATTGCAGCTTCCATCATCGTAATCATAAGTACCGGCTTATATTTTTATAAGCTTAGAGAAGTCCAGAAAATCGTACAGGCTGGTAAGCCTGCACCAATACAAAAAGACATAGATCCGGGGGGTAATAAGGCTGTATTAACGCTTGCCGATGGTTCAAAAATAGTTCTGGACGATAGCGGTCAGGGATTCATAGCAAGTCAGGCTGGAATCAATATAAGAAAATCACCGGATGGTTCAATTGTATATGATATGCAAGGGGCTGAAAATCAAAAAGCAGCACCGGAAATTTATAACACCATCGAAACCCCGAAAGGGGGCAAATACCAGCTTATTTTACCAGATGGCTCAAAAGTTTGGATGAATGCGGCCTCTTCTTTACGCTTTCCGGCAGTATTCAAAGGAAAAGAACGGCATGTGGAACTTACAGGAGAAGCCTATTTCGAAGTAGCCAAAAATAAGAAATTACCATTCACGGTGCAGACGAAGGACCAGACTATTTATGTAACAGGAACTCAATTCAATGTTATGGCGTATAACGATGAAAGTTATAGTGCCACTACCTTAATAGAGGGCACCGTTCAGGTGAGCAATACTTCGCAAAAATTGATTATGGAACCGGGTGAGCAGGTAGTTAATAAAGGGAACACTCCTCTTATTAAAAGAGAAGTTGCTGTTGAAGAGGCAATAGCCTGGAAAAACGGATTATTTCAATTTAATAACACAGATATTCAAACTGTTATGCGACAGATAAGCCGGTGGTATGATATTTCTGTAGAATACCAGGGAGCTGTACCGTCTAACCATTTTGGAGGGTATATTTCCCGCGACTCAAAATTGTCTCAGGTTTTAAAGATGCTTGAACTAAGTGGGGTCAGGTTTTCGATCGAAGAAAATAAGATTATTGTTTTGCCTTAAACTTAAACCCAAGCCTATGGATCCATAAATCTACCATCCCAAACAGGCCCCATAAAAAAACCGGAAACGTTGCAGCGTTCCCGGATATAATAAAAGAGGGCTTTAAAAAAATCACTTGAGTATTATTTCATTCACCCTAAATCATGTAAAGCTATGCAAATTACTGCTTTTTGCAAAAAAAGACCTTTCGGGAAACTTAAAAGGCTTGTCCATACCCTGTTAACAAGTATCATTAAAATCATTGATCCGGGAAGTTTACCGGCGTTAAAATCACAAGACTCTGTTCTCACCCGGCTTGTTCCGGTTGAAATCAGTAGAATAATAAAATATCCTGATCGGAGAATAACGCAAATTATCATTAAGATGAAATTGACCATTGCTATTTTATTAGTTGCCAGCATTCAGGTGAGTGCTACCGGATATGCACAAAAGATCACGATTTCACGGCAAAATGCACCAATAGAACAGGTGTTGAAAGACATTAAGCTGCAAACCGGCTATCTGTTCTTTTATAACCAGGACTGGCTTAAACAAGTTAAGGCCGTAAATATAAATGTTAAAAAGGCTTCAATAGATCAGGTGCTTGACATTTGTTTCAATAACCAGCCAGTGAATTATTCTATTGTTGACAAAACAATTATTTTGTCTAAAAAAGATAATTTCATTCCAAGAACTGATGAATTCATTTCAAAAGAGGCTCCTCCACAAGAAATAAATGGAGTCGTTACAGATGCTAAAGGGGAATCTCTTCCAGGTGTGAGTGTTAGGATTAAGAGTACTAGTATAGGAACCACTACGGATTTGAATGGCAATTACAAACTTAATGCCCCTGAGGATAATTCTGTATTGGTATTTACCTATATCGGATTTCTAACACAGGAAATTTCATTAAATGGACGGACATCAATAAATGTTAAGCTCGAAGCAGTCAATACAGCGTTGAATGAAATTGTGGTAACAGCTTTAGGTATTTCGAGAGAATCCAAATCATTGACTTATGCTGTTCAAAATATTAAAGGTGACAAGTTAAATGAAGCAAAAGAAACAAATTTAATTAATTCTCTTCAAGGAAAAGTTGCAGGTGTAACAATAACCAAAGATGCCACTGGCCCGGGTGGGGATTCTAAGGTTTTGATACGAGGTAATCGTTCTATAACCAATAGTAATCAACCCTTATATGTTATTGATGGCGTCCCTTTAAGTGGCAACGTTGGAATGTTGAATTCGGATGAAGTCGAAAGTATGACTATTCTAAAGGGTGCATCTGCTGCTGCTTTATACGGTAGTCAGGGACAAAACGGAGCTATTATTATAACTACTAAAAGAGGCAAGGCTAATCAAACAACGGTTAGTTTCATAAGTGGTATTGGATTGGATCAGGCGGCAGTATTGCCTGAATTACAATATGAATATGGACAAGGAGATGCTGGTATATATGGAGCAAATTCTGAACGGAGTTGGGGTCCTAAAGCTACAGGACAAATGGTTACACTATGGAACGGGAAAAGTATTCCTTTACAGGGTCAGCCTGACAATTTAAAGAATTTTTTCAGAACTGCACAGACACTAAACAATACCTTAAGTATTAGTGGTGGTGGTGAAAAAATGCAAACTTATTTTTCCTATGGGAACACGATGGCGCAAGGCATATTAACAAATAATGACCTGACCAGACATAATGTAGATCTTAAGACTGATAATAATATTTCATCAAAGCTTTCGGTGTCTACCAAGATGAGCTATATATATGAAGACGTCAATAATCGACCGGTTCCTGGTGGAAGCGGAAATTATGTACTCCCTTCAATATTTAGTGCTCCAACCTCAATTCCTCTTGATGAAATGAAAAATTTTTCCTATCTGGACAATACAGGGACTGAAAAACAGAGTTATTGGTTACCAGGATCCTCTGTACTTGTAAATCCTTATTGGGCATTGAACAGAATTAACTATTTTCAAAAACGGGATCGTATACTTGGTTTAGTTTCTGCAAAGTATGAATTTACCAAATGGCTAAACTTTCAGGTCCGTGGAAGTATAGATAAAACGATCCAGAACAACAACAGGAAAGTTTATGCTGATTCATATTTCAGTCAGGTTGGGTCGAATTATGATTATGGCGTAAATAGAAATCAAGGTATAAATGTAGATGCTCTGTTATCTTTTCAGCGTAATATTGGAAAGAAATTCGATCTGACAGGAAATCTGGGAGGTTCATTGCAGGAAAGTAAGTATGAAAGTATTTCTGGTAGTGCCAATGGATTAAATAAACCAAATTTCTTCTACATGAGCAATGCTAAGTCTCCATTCTTTTCAACTGGTGAAGGCAGGACTCCCCGTGTTCAATCTCTATACGGAACAGCAACTTTAGCATATAATAAATACCTTTATTTAGATATCACTGCCCGGAATGACTGGTCATCAGCTCTTCCTGAGCAAAGCCAATCCTATTTTTATCCATCGGTAGGTTTATCTGCAATAGTTTCTGACATGGTTAAATTACCTTCATGGATTTCCTATGGAAAAGCAAGTTTAACTATGGCCAATTCAGGATATGGAGGTACTCAATATTTAGATCGCAATTATTATTCAGTAGGTATCGGGGGAGCGATTATCACACCCAATATTCAGTCATTAGGTACTTATAAACCAGAATTGACTACTTCATATGAGGCTGGATTGGATTGGCGTTTTGTCAATAACAGAATAGGTTTAAATGTTACTTATTATAACACTCAAACTAAAAATCAACTCTTATTAATCGGACTTCCTGCAGCATCATTATTTGATCGCAAATACATTAATGCGGGATTGATACAAAATCATGGTATTGAACTGGTTGCAAATTTCACACCAATATCAGGTAAAAATTTCACATGGGATGCGGGAGTCAATTACTCTAAAAATATCAACAAGGTTAAACGTCTCACTGAAACTATTAAGTCAATAGTTATTGGAGAAGGCGATAATGTCTATCTGATTAAAGTTGATGAAGGTAGTAGTTATGGAGATATGTATGTAAGAGGATGGAAGGAAGATTCGCAAGGCAGGAAACTGGTTGAAAACGATGGTACTCCAATTTTAACAGATGGTCTTGATCAATTCATTGGGAATTATAATCCTGATTTTATGTTAGGTTTTTCAAATAGCTTTTCTTTTAAGAATGTATCAATGAGTTTTTTAATCGATCATAGGCAGGGAGGTGCCGTGATCGGGGGAACGCAGGCAATTATAGACGCTTACGGACATTCTAAAGCATCCCTTCTAGGTCGTGAAAATGGTATAGTTTTAGATGGATATAGACAAGATGGTCAGAAAAACACTCAGGCTGTATCCTCACAAAAATATTTCGGTCTGATAGGTGGCAGATATCCCTCTGCTGGATTTTATAATTATTCATCTACCAACACACGCTTAAGAGAATTTACTCTTGGATATCAATTTTCAGATAAATTATTGAGCAAAGCATCTTTTATAAAAAGTGCGAAATTATCACTCGTTGGAAGAAATTTATTCTTTTTCAAAAAAGAAGCCCCAATTGATCCAGAGGTTACAAGAGGCCTGAATGGAGAGGGATTAGAATATACCGCTTTACCTTCTACCCGTAATTTTGGTCTCAATCTGAAGGTATCATTTTGATAATGAGAGCTTCCTGTTGATAAATTTATTAATATAAAAACCGAACAAAATGAAATATCAAATATTATCACCTATTAGATTATTCTTCTGCTTTGTTTTAGCCTCAGTATCTATATTGTCTGGCTGTACAAAAAATTACCCCGAATTAAATACTGACCCAACCAGATTAACTACGTTAAATTCAGGAGACGTTAAAGGTTTATTCACTAATGCTGAATATATGGCTATGTATTCCGGAAGATCATCTGCTGAATACCAGTATGCCCAGGGATTTTTTGCAGATTTATATGCGCAATACTCAGCTATTACTGCAACGTTCGATCCAACAGATCGTTATAATATTTCTCAGGAATGGATTCAGGAGCAATGGATAGCAACGTATACTAAATCTTTGCCTCCATTGATGGCCATTTTAAAGGAAACAAAAACTCCTGAAACTAAAGCTCTAAATTCCATTGCCAGAATTTGGAAAGTGTTTATCATGCATCGGGCTACAGATTATTACGGACCTGTACCCTATTCTAAGATCGGGTCAGATAGCACTGTAATATCGTATGATTCTCAAAAAAGTATTTACATGGATCTTTTTAAAGAATTAAAAGAAGCGAGTGATGTACTAAAAGCTAATATTGGACAACCTTCATATGGCGATAAAGATGTGATATTTAATGGAAACAATGCCAAGTGGTTGAAGTTTGCAAATACACTTCGTTTAAGATTAGCATTACGGATATCCGATGTTGAACCAGCGATGGCGAAGCAGGAAGCTGAGGCTGCTGTAGCAGGAGGCACAATGACCGAACTAAGTGATGATGCTTATCTTAAAGTTTCAGGTGTAAATTATAATGGATATAACAGACAATCCGGATGGAATGAATTTAGAATGAGTGCCACTATGGAAAGTGTTTTGGGAGGTTATGATGATCCAAGGCTTAGTAAATATTGGGCTCCGGCTGTTAATGGAGGTAAATATACAGGAGTGAGAAATGGAATGAATGTGGCAGAAATTGTTGCACCAGCTAATGACCCGGATAATACCTCAGGCCCTAGTGATGCTCTCCTTCCAGGAAGCATGTTTAAAACACCATCAACTGTAATGTATACTGCCGAAGCCTATTTCCTTCGGGCAGAAGGTGCCTTAAATGGGTGGAATATGGGTGGAACTGCTGAATCATTCTATGAGAAAGGGATCGAAATGTCACTTCGAACATGGGGCATTACTGATGATGCCCTAATTAATAATTACATTAAAAGGACAAACGTGCCCAAGGCCCCGGGCGGATATTTCAACACACCAGCCTTAACAGATATTCCTGTTAAGTTTGCTTCTGTTTCTGAAAAGCAACGCGAGCAGATTCTTACACAGAAATGGATCGCATTGTTTCCTGAGGGACATGAAGCCTGGGCTTCTATCAGACGTTCTGGTTATCCCAGGTTATACCCTTTAATACATTCAGATAACCCGGATGTCCCTGCGAATGTGGTTATTCGTCGCATACCTTTTTTAAATTATGACCGAGACAGAAATGGAGCTGCTGTAAAAGCTGCAGAAGCATTATTAGGTGGACCTGATAAAGCTAGTACGCGGCTTTGGTGGGATATAAAATAAAATATCCATTTTATACATTATTTCTTTGAAATCTATTTCGAAATTTCAAAGAATGCTTTAGTCAAAGTGTAAATATTTTCATCCTAAGTATTAATCTTTAGATGATGCTTAGGATGAAAATATTCAACTTTTATAAATCTATCCAGGAATTGAATGACAGATTCTGGATGAAAGTATCGAATTGCTGAATGAAACTTTTTTTAGTGTTAATGACATTAATAAAGCATTTCAATTTATTTATAGACACTTCATTCAGCATCCTCTGTTTGTGGTATTAATTAATTTTATTTAACTAATGAGAATGAAATTGTCCAGATATACTTTTAAAAGTATTGCATTCCCAACCGTTTATTCAATAGGCACTTTAATTGCTTTGAGTATTATTATACCTTATGGTTGTAAGGTTTCCTATAAGCTTCCCCGAGCAGATCAGAATAACGGTGGCTTATTTTTGCCTGATAATTTTGAAGCAGTAGTTGTGGTTGATAGTATAGGTAAAGCCCGGCATCTGGCTGTTAATGATAACGGAGATATCTACGTTAAATTAACATTTAACCCCGCAATGAACAGGTCAGGAGGAACAGTTGGATTACGTGATACCAACAATGACGGGAAAGCTGATTCGATTATATATTTTGGTGACTATAAAGACGTAGGTGGATCAGCCGTTGGAGTAACTATCCATAATGGTTACCTATATACAAGTACAGTAAATCAGGTTCTGCGGAACAAATTAACTCCCGGAAAATTAGTGCCGGAAAGTAAGACAGAAGTTATTCTTACCGATCTGGATAAAAATGTGGCAAAAAACTGGCATACTACCAAACCCTTAGCCTTTGACACCAAAGGATATATGTATGTTCCATTCGGGTCCCCTTCTGATGCAGGTCAGGATATTACTAAATACGGGCCAATTGGTATACCTGGTGGCCGGGGATTAGACCCTGCACCCGAACTTGAGAATCATGCTGGCATATGGCGCTTTGATGCGAATAAAGCGAACCAGACACAAAAAGATGGTTATAAGTTTGCTACAGGCATCAGGAGTGTAGTCGGCATGACCTGGAGCCCTCTGGATGATAATCTATATGCCGTGATGAATGGTATAGATAACTTTCATACGATATACCCTAATCTTTACACAGCATGGCAGGGTGCCGTTCTTCCATCAGAAACACTA
>CAYHRC010000029.1:0-14720 GCA_964358565.1 uncultured Sphingobacterium sp.
GATGCCTTCTTCAATCTCACGTGTTTTTATTTGGTAAGCCTCATTCGTATTTTTTGAATTTTCTGGTGGTGAAGGCACCGGCACCGGGTTGAATTCCCATTTGGTTCCATTGGGGATGATCGGATCTTCATGAAAGGGATAATCCGGAAAAAGGTCTTTTGTGATCTCCGGACCATACTTATTCAAAATATTGCTCATGTAAAACTCATTTGAACCTCCGGCAAGCGTTGCCGACATGAGCTTTAATAATAGCGCTGAATTAAGAGGCTGCCATGGTTCAGGTGAGTAATTCAGCAATTTAAATTCGATCGGATAATCACCCGGACTTAATGATTGTATGTATGCATTTACTCCTTCAGTGTAAGCATCGAGGGTTTCCTTTATCTGCGGGTCCTGAAGCATGAGTCTTAGCATATTTTCAGCACCGTATGCCATTCCCATTCTGCGCTGATAGCGGTCCAGTTCGATTGCCTTAGGACCTACTACCTCAGATAATCTTCCGGATGCAAAACGGGTTTGAAAATCCATTTGCCACAACCTGTCTTTTGCAGTAATATATCCCTGGGTAAAATAAAGATCGTAATTATTTTCAGCAAAAATATGAGGGATCATCTGATCGTCAAAAAAGATCTCGACACTTCCTTTTAAGCCCCCGATATCAAATTCCTCCATTTTGGCCGGGTCTTTACTCTCGACATTTTTCCAAAATCCCTGAAAAGGATCAAGGAATTTGGCTAAAGGTGGGATGTCGCCAAACTTTGTATTTAATACGATGATGAATGCTACTGCTGCAAGGAATGAAACTATTGCTTTAATTATTTTCATGCTTTGTTTATAAACTCTAAATATGTTAAAAATTTAATTATTTCTTACCGAAAATATCTGCCTTCTTCTTTATGCGCTGAGCTTAATTTGTTGAAAATAACACAATTTAAGCGATAATATTACTATGCAAGCATAAAATATATTAAATCTATTGTGAGAATTGAAATATTGCACTATGTTTATAATTAGAAAAAAAACTAACCAAACTAACCAGAAATTATGAATAAAATTTTTACCCGTTTAGCCTGTCTTTTTCTTTTAATTTCCCTGACAACTCAAGTGGTATTTGCCCAAAGCACTACCATTTCGGGTACTGTTACAGATAATTTAACAAAAGAAGTCCTTGCAGGCGTTGCCATCACAGTGAAGGGCAGAACAATTGGTACCATTACCAATGCAAATGGACACTTTTCATTAACCACATCAGAAAGTACACCATTTACAATTGTTGTTAGCTATCTGGGCTATAAAACGGTTGAACAGGTGATAAGCGGTTCCGTTTCTGATATGCAAATATCTTTGGAATCGCAGGCTATTCTGGGCCAGGAAGTTGTAGTCGCGGCTTCGCGTACCCCGGAACGTATATTGGAATCTCCTGTATCGATCGAACGCTTAGGCTCAGCTGCTATCCGTGAAACAGCAGCAGTATCTTTCTATGATGCTTTAAGCAATCTAAAGGGAGTTGAAATGAGTGCACAAAGTTTAACATTCAAATCTGTTAATACACGCGGTTTTAATGCTAACGGAAACACCCGTTTTAACCAGTACATTGATGGGATGGATAATCAGGCCCCTGGCTTGAATTTCTCAGTGGGGAATATTGTTGGCATTTCTGAGCTTGATCTGGATAATGTTGAGCTGTTACCGGGCGCTTCATCAGCCTTGTACGGGGCAGGCGGAATAAACGGTACTATGCTAATGACATCAAAAAGTCCGTATACCTCTCAGGGAATTAGCTTTCAGATGAAAACAGGTATTAACCATGTAAACGATCCTATGCAAAGTACCCAGTCTTTTCAAGAAGCTGGTTTAAGATATGCAAAGGCATGGAATAAGTTTGCCTTTAAAACAAACATATCCTTCCTTCAGGCGAAAGACTGGCAGGCAGGTAACTACACCAATTTCGATCGTCCATCCCGTACTGTAAAGCCTGGAGACAGGAGTACTGACCCTAATTACGATGGGATTAATAGTTATGGTGATGAGGTAAACTCAAATATGCGTAATGTGGCAAATAGTGTTGTATCTGCCGGGACTTCAGGATTCGTCAGAGCTGCATTAGGGCTTCCTGCTTCTACTGTTCCCACTCCAGCTCAAATTGCTGCATTCAAAAGTAACCCTGCTGGATTGGCTGCTTTAAATGGATTTTTATCTACAAATTCACAAACCAGCCCTTTCTTTTTAGGATTAGCTGGAGGTCTTATTCCTGACCAGGCAGTTTCAAGGACTGGCTATATGGAGAAATCGCTGGTTGACTACGATACAAAATCATTTAAATCATCCACTTCACTTCATTATAAACTGACCGATAAGATTGAAGCCATTGCAATGGCAAAATGGGGTTCAGGTACATCTGTATATACAGGCACTGACCGGTATTCATTACGTAACTTCAGTATCGGGCAATATAAGCTTGAACTGAAAGGCGACAATTTTACGCTAAGAGGTTATACCACTCAGGAACGTTCCGGAGATTCTTATATTTCATCCATCCTTGGAAGTTATATAAACGAAGCATCAAAAGCATCCACCACATGGTTCCCGCAATATGTGGGTAATTATGTTGGAGCACGTGCTGCAGGAGCTCCCGATGCCCAGGCTCATACTCTTGCCCGTGCCGCTGCTGATCAGGGCCGTTTTATACCCGGATCACCCCAGTTCGACGCTGCCAAAAATAAGATCATGAATACCACCATCAGTTCGGGTCTGGGTGCAAAGTTTGATGATAAGACAAATCTATGGCATTATGAAGGTATGTATAATCTCACCAGTGCATTAAAGGATGCATTAGAAGTGCAGGTTGGGGCGTCATACAGGATCTATGCCCTGAATTCAGGAGGAACAATTTTTGATGACCTTAACCGTGAAATTAACATTAATGAATCTGGTGCTTTTGTACAATTAGGTAAAAAGTTTGCAGAGCAGTTTAAAGTTACTTTTTCAGGCAGATATGATAAAAGCAGTAATTTTGAAGGACGCTTTACCCCAAGGATTACCGGTGTTTATACTATAGCTCCAAATAACAATATCCGTCTTTCCTACCAAACAGGTTATCGTAACCCAACCACTCAGAATCAATATATCGATCTGTCAGTTGGGGGTGGAACAAACCGCTTAATTGGTGGAATACCTTCCGGAATACAGAAGTATAATTTATATACGAATAAGCCATTTACTGATGTGAGCTATCGAAGCTTCCTGGCTTCAGCTTCAGCAGGTGCCCCAAACCCTGCCTTACTCAAACCATATTCATTTGATCCTAAAGGTGTTAAGCCAGAAAGTGTTCAGGCGTACGAACTTGGTTACAAAGGTTTACTGGGAACTAACCTCCTGATTGATACATACGGATATTATAATAAGTATAAGGATTTTATTACCGCTGTTGAAGTGTACCAGCAAAACGGAACAGCATTTACCAAGTTTGGTGTTCCTGTTAATGCCTTAGGCGAAGTTACTTCATACGGTGCTGCATTAGGTATGGACTACCTGGCTGGCGATTTCAATCTGAGTGGAAATATATCTTATAATGAGATTGGTGATATTCCGGCAACCTATGTGAACGATTTTAATACTCCGAAAATTCGCTATAATCTCGGAGTAAGCAACCGTAATGTTGTAAAGAATGTAGGTTTCAACGTATCTTACCGCTGGCAGGATTCCTTCTACTGGACTTCCTCCTTTGCTTCAGGTGATGTTCCGGCATTCGGAACCGTAGATGCACAGATAAA
Source organism: uncultured Sphingobacterium sp. (assembly GCA_964358565.1). Classification (GTDB taxonomy): domain Bacteria; phylum Bacteroidota; class Bacteroidia; order Sphingobacteriales; family Sphingobacteriaceae; genus Daejeonella. The sequence continues at coordinate 3,774 of CAYHRC010000029.1, forward strand.
TCTGAAGATACCTTCAGTGAAAACTATGTTAAAGATCGGAGCATCTGATCTGTTGAATAAATACTATTTCACTTCATATGGTAACCCTGAAATGGGGAGTATGTACTATATAGGCTTTACATTTATTCAATAATCGAATCCCGGATACTTTCAAACAGAATCGTATAACAAATAAGTCCCGTTTCAAACCCTGGAACGGGACTTATTTGTTAATCTCCTTGTTATAAATACGATTTTTATTTTTAACTATGTCCCTCAATAATTTATAGACTAGATCATAACAATATAATAAATATATGGAAGTTAGTAAAGACCCGGTAACGGATGGGCTGAGTATCAATGATCTGGAAAAAGATCTGCAGCACATTAATAACCCGGTCGTGGGGCTTGAGCCCATTGTTAAAAGGTATCTTTCCGAGGTAGAGGGATATGTTCAGGAAAATAATAATTTTTACTTTACTGATGGTAATGCCAAAGTTGAGGTTAGGGTTGTAAGCGATGAGATCATCAGGATAAGACTTGCGCCTCAGGGAGTGTTTCTGGAAGAGTTTTCCTATGCTGTAGAAGAATGCGACCAATCAGCCACTGTATTTAAACTTTATGAAGATGAAGAAGCATACAGGGTAGAAACAAATGTGGTTTCCTGCATCATAGATAAAAGCACTTTCCTTATTTCATTTAAAGATAATATCGGCAAGCTGATTAACGAAGATTTGAAGCCCATGCATTGGGAAGAGAATTCCGATTTTGGCGGATACTATGTGTATGCCACAAAAAAATGTCAGCCTGAAGAAAGTTTTTTTGGCCTTGGCGATAAGTCAAGCGACCTGAACCTTCGCGGCAAACGGTACCTGAACTGGAATACAGATGCTTATTCTTTTGCCAAGGGACAGGATCCGCTTTACCGGACGGTTCCCTTTTACATCGGAATAAATGAGGGCATCAGCTATGGTATATTTTTCGATAATACCTTTAAAAGCCATTTCGATTTCGCACATCAGGAGGAAGAAAAGACCAGTTTCTGGGCTGATGGTGGAGAATTACAGTACTATTATATTCACGGTCCGCATATGATGGACGTGGTGAAACGTTATCATAGCTTAACCGGCACCCACCAGATGCCTGCTAAATGGACCCTAGGCTATCATCAATGCCGCTGGAGTTATTATCCTGAACAAAAGGTAAAAGATCTTGCCCGTACTTTCCGTGAACACAAAATTCCATGTGATGCCATTTATCTTGATATTGACTATATGGATGGCTACCGCTGCTTTACATGGAATAAGAAGCATTTCCCGGATCCTGCAAAGATGATCCATGAATTAGCAGGTGAGGGTTTTAAAACGGTCGTCATTATTGATCCGGGGATCCGTGTTGATGAAAATTATTCGGTGTTCAGGGAAGGCAAACAGAATAATTACTTCTGCCGCCGCTGTGATGATTATTTTATGGAAGGATATGTATGGCCGGGCCGTTGCCAGTTTCCTGATTTCACAAATCCCAAAGTCAGGCTTTGGTGGGGTGGATTATTTAAGGAACTGGTTGAGGCAGGTGTTGCAGGTATCTGGAATGATATGAATGAGCCCGCAGTGTTCGGTTCAGGCACTTTTCCTGATGATGTCAGACATAATTACGATGGTTTTCACGGCTCACATCGTAAAGCACACAATATTTATGGTATGCAGATGGTTCGCGCCACTTACGAAGGCTTAAAAAAACTTCAGAAAAATAAGCGTCCTTTTACAATTACAAGAGCCGGTTATGCGGGTGTACAGCGGTATTCCTCTGTATGGACGGGCGATAATGTTGCGTCATGGGAGCACTTAAAAATAGGAGTCGTCCAATGTCAGCGCTTATCTGTATCCGGTATTTCTTTTTGCGGGACTGATATCGGAGGGTTCAGCGGTGAGCCGGATGCCGAACTGTTTACCCGATGGATGCAAATGGGAGTATTTTCTCCCCTGATGCGTGCGCACTCTGCTGGTGATACTGCAGAACGTGAACCATGGAGTTTCGGAAAGGATTTTGAAGATATCAATCGTAAATTCATAGAACTGCGCTACCGCTTGCTGCCTTATATTTATTCAGCTTTCTGGGAGCATCACAGGTATAATTTTCCAATTTTAAGACCCCTGGTTATGCATGAACAGGAAAATCCCTTAACTCACAGCATACAGGATATCTTTACGTTCGGTGATAAGATCCTTGTTGCTCCTGTTACCGAGCCGGGTGCAGATACAAAAAATGTTTATTTGCCTGCAGGAAAATGGTATAACTACTGGACTCATGAAATGCTGGCCGGAGGGGATGAGCATCTGGTAGATGCAGCGATAGACTCAATGCCGATCTTTGTTAAGGCAGGCTCAGTCATACCCGAATCGCCTTTGATGCAGTATGTCGGTGAATTCGAGGCAGACGAATTAATCCTGCAGGTTTATTATTCTGATTATGAAGTGAATTCATTTTATTTTGAAGATCATGATGATACCTTCGCCTTTGAGCAGAATATATACATGGAGAAAAAATATGTAGTGAACGGTGATGAAGTTTCTATGAGCATCACTCAGTCTATAGAAGGCTTATTTACACCCCGCTATGAAACCTATGATCTGAAAATCATCGGACTTCCCTTCATCCCGGCAAAAGTTTTAATTGACAATAAGGATTATACAGGTGATCTGAGCTTTGATGACCTTAAAACGATGAAGATCCAAACGAATAAGAATTTTAAAAGGATAGAGATACTCAGCTGATTTTTTGTTTGAAAATTGCTACATTGGTTTAAGGCGCTCTCTTCCTTCATGATAAACATCTTATGGCAAAGAATGATCCTTTTCAGTTGGCAGCAAGAGGCTGGTATTCCAGATTCTCAGAATTTGATATAAGTCTTTTCAGGACAGGTAAACATTATAAATTATATGAGAAGTTTGGTTCACATGTAATTGATAATGATGGGGTAAAAGGAACATATTTCGCTGTTTGGGCACCAAATGCCAGGCTGGTTTGTGTTGAGGGTAATTTTAACGGATGGAACAAGGCCTCTCATCCAATGCAGGTAAGGTGGGATAGATCCGGAATATGGGAAACATTTATTCCCGGAGTGGATACCGGTGAGGTGTATAAATATTTCATGCAATCTCATTCTGGAGAAAGACTGGAAAAAGCTGATCCCTTCGCTCTCAGGTGGGAAGAACCGCCGTCAACAGCCTCTATTGTGTGGGACACCTGGTATGAGTGGGAGGATAGCTCCTGGATGAAAAACCGGCATAAAAAAAATGCATTAAACCAGCCTATGTCGGTCTATGAGATGCATTTTGGTTCATGGGCCAGAAGTTTTGAATCTCCGGATGTTTTTATAAGTTACCGCGAGATGGCTGCCCTGCTCATCCCTTACCTGAAGGAAACAGGTTTTACTCATGTGGAATTCCTTCCTATGATGGAGCATCCTTTTTATCCTTCCTGGGGATACCAGATCACAGGTTACTTTGCAGCAACATCACGCTATGGGACTCCTCAGGATTTCATGTTCCTGATAGACCAGCTGCATAAAAATGATATTGGTCTCATACTTGATTGGGTGCCATCTCACTTTCCCGGAGATGATCATGGTCTTTACCGCTTTGACGGGACACATTTATATGAGCATGCTGATATGCGCAAAGGTTTCCACCCGGACTGGAAATCCTATATCTTCAATTACGGGCGAAATGAGGTGAAGTCTTTCCTGATCAGTAATGCGATTTTCTGGCTTGATCGTTACCATGCTGATGGCTTACGAGTGGATGCCGTTGCTTCTATGCTTTATCTTGACTATTCCCGTAAGGAAGGAGAGTGGATTCCAAATGAGCAGGGTGGAAGGGAAAACCTTGAAGCAATAAGCTTTTTAAAGGAATTCAATGAAGCTGTGTATTCACATTTCGGGGATGTACAGACAATCGCCGAAGAATCTACTGCATTTAGTGGTGTGAGCAGGCCCACTTACCAGGGCGGGCTCGGTTTCGGCATGAAGTGGATGATGGGCTGGATGCATGATACACTTGATTACTTTGGAAAAGATCCGGTTTACCGCAAATACAATCATGAAAAAATAACATTCAGCACGGTTTATGCATTTACTGAGAACTTTATGCTGCCCTTCTCTCATGATGAGGTGGTGCATGGAAAAGGTTCTCTATTAACCAGGATGCCCGGTGATGAATGGCAGAAATTTGCCAACCTGCGTTTACTTTATTTATATATGTTCACGCATCCGGGTACCAAATGTCTCTTTATGGGAAATGAGATAGGGCAGGTATCGGAATGGAATTTTGACCGGTCCCTAGACTGGCATTTACTCGAGCATGCCCCGCATCTTGGGATAAAAGAAACAGTAAAAGCACTTAATGCTTTATACCGGTCCGAGCCTGCATTATATGAAAAGAGCTTTGAAAGTGACGGCTTTGAATGGATTGATGGAGGTGATGCAGAGAATTCAGTGCTGGTTTATTCGCGCAAAGGAAATGACAAAGCGAATGAGCTCCTGATCGTTCTGAACATGACACCCATCCCACGGAACGAATGGAGGATTGGCCTCCCTTCCTCTGGCCAGTGGCGTATCATCCTGAATTCAGATGATGAGCATTTTTATGGTAGTGGCTTTGTAACAGATCCGGTAATTATTTCTGAGGAAATTGCCTGGCATGGTAAAGCTCAATCCGGCCAAATGACTTTGCCGCCATTGGGGGGACTGGTATTGAAGAGGGTAGAGAATAATTGATAATTGACGGTTGACATATTCAGGCAAACACACTTGTGAGTTCAAGTCATCAGCATTAAGCTTTAATCGTAAACTTATCCATGATCTTCATGACCTCAATTGCCTCAGAAGCTGGGCAAGGATTCGGACCTTTATCCAGGAAGTAATTAACCACCTGTTCTATCATAGGCTGCTGTACATGGGGCAGATGATCAAAAATCATTTCCGTGGTTTTACCATTTAGAGTAAGTTCACAGATATTACCAAACACGGCGAAGCGTATAACGCCCAGCTTTCCTCTTATCTCACAAACATCGGTTTCATTTTCCGGTTTGGCATTCAAATCCCATTCTGCCTGGCATTTTATCCCATTCTCAAATTCTATTTCCCCTTTCACAAAGTCATCTGCATCGTAGTTTTTGCCTTTGTTTAAGGAATATCCCTCAGCAGACACGGGCTTGCCGAAAAAATAAATCATCAGGTCTATTTGATGCGGTGCAAGATCATGAAAAAGTCCTCCGCCGGAGATCTCAGGTTTTACTCTCCAGGTATTTTCCATTCCCGTTATGGGAGCCTGACCTAATTTTATTTCTGTTGAAATAATTTCCCCGATAATATTTTCGCGGATCAGCCTTTTAATTTCAATGTATTTAGGCTGAGCTCTTCGGTAATGTGCAATGCTTAATTTACAGGAATATTTATCAGCTGCCTGCAGCATCCTGATGCATCCGGCCGAATCCAAAGCCATTGGCTTTTCAACATACACGGGTTTCCCTGCTTTAAATGAAGCAAGCGCATATTCTTCATGAGATGCAGGAGGTGTGGCTATATAAATTGCATTGACTTCTTTATCATTGATTAAGGCATCAGCATCATTGTACCATTTTTTAACATGATGTCTTTTTGCATAATCTGCTGCTTTGCCAGCATCTCTGCGCATGACCGCAATTAATTGAGAATGGGGGACAAGATTAAATGATGGTCCGCTTTTAATTTCTGCCACATCACCGCAGCCAATTATTCCCCAGACAATTTGTTCCATTATAGATCAGATTTGAATTTTAAACGAATATACTATTTGCCTCATTGATAAGCATAAAAAAAAGCCCTGCTCTACAAGAAATAGAGTAGGGCCAGTTTAAACTGAATGGTTTCAGCAAAAAATTACTTTACTGTACCAATATGTTGAACAAGGTCAATTAATTTGTTTGAGTATCCCCATTCGTTATCATACCAGGCAATTACTTTTACGAAGTTATCGTTAAGAGAAATACCCGCTTTTGCATCAAATATTGAGGTGCGTGCATCTCCGATGAAATCTGTGGAAACAACATCGTCTTCAGTATATCCCAGGATTCCTTTCAGTTCTCCTTCAGAAGCATCTTTCATCGCTTTTTTAATGTCTTCATAAGAAGCTTTTTTATCCAGACGGACAGTAAGGTCGACAACGGATACATCAGCAACCGGTACGCGGAATGACATGCCTGTCAGCTTTCCTTTTAATTCCGGAATAACCAATGTTACTGCTTTTGCAGCACCAGTTGATGAAGGAATAATATTCTGATATGCCCCACGTCCTCCGCGCCAATCTTTTGCAGACGGGCCATCGACTGTTTTTTGAGTAGCAGTGGCAGCATGCACAGTGGTCATTAAGCCTTCCAGAATTCCAAATTTATCATTTAATACCTTTGCTAAAGGGGCAAGGCAATTAGTTGTACATGAGGCATTTGAAACTATAGACTGATCTGCTTTCAGTTCCTTGTGATTAACTCCCATTACAAAGGTTGGAGTGTCATCTTTAGCAGGAGCAGAAAGGACTACTTTTTTGGCACCTGCCTGAATATGTTTCTGAGCATCTGCCTGAGTTAAAAATAAACCAGTCGACTCTATAATTACTTCGGCGCCAACTTCATCCCATTTCAAGTTTGCCGGATCTTTTTCTGCGGTTACCCGGATGGTTTTACCGTTTACAACCAGGTGACCATTTTTAACTTCAACAGTGCCTTTAAACTGACCATGAGTAGAGTCATATTTTAACATATAAGCCATGTAATCTGGCTCCACAAGGTCGTTGATACCAACCACCTCAACATTATCGCGTTCCATTGCAGCTCTGAAAGCTAATCTTCCAATGCGGCCAAATCCATTAATTCCAATTTTCATTTTTTTATTAATTTTTGTTAGAGTAATATTTCAATAAATTATATATAGGTTCTTTGATAACAGAACGTATTGTTAAACCATTCTTGCCAGCTGTTTCGTGCAGATAATCCTCAAACCCTGCGGAAACCGTTCCTACCATATGGATTGGTGCACTGGGGTATTCTTGTTTTAAAGGAATGATATACGTCTTAAAAAATCTGTCGAAGCCCTCTGTTACGAGTTTCTTTACAAAGGTATCATTTCGATTTTCCATCAGAAAATCTGCAAAGTAGCTCAGAAAAAGTGCCGGCTGCGGCTGCCTGTAAACCTTATCAAGAATTTGTGTTCTGTCGAGGTCGTACTTCTTTTTGAATTTCTCTGCAAATTCGGCAGGCAGCTCTTCCGTTAAATAATATTTTAACAAGCCCTTACCTAACCAGTTTGCTGATCCTTCATCTCCCAAAATATAGCCAAGACCGAAATTATTGTCCACGATCTTTCTTCCGTCAAAGTACGCTGCATTTGAACCACTCCCCATTATTCCTAAAATGCCTGGCTCATCGCCGCAGGAAGCCAATGCCGCCGCTTTGAGATCGTGATCTACCACTACACGGCTGTATCTGAAGAATGTACTTAATGCCTTTGTAACAATAGCCTGTCGTTCTTTGGATGATGCTCCGGCCCCAAAGAAATACACCCATTTAATTTTCTCAGCGTTATTAATTAATTGAACATTTTTATTCAGGAACTGTGTAATGTAGCTTTCATCATTAAAGAACGGATTGATACCCGGAGTTTTAAATTCAGAAACTATGATCCCTCTTTCAGCGAGTTTCCAATCCGCATATCTTGATCCGCTATATACTACCGCAATCATAATTTAATTAGATAAAACTTTGACATCCCCCATAGGTAAATCCAGCCCCATGTTTATTTTCGCAACTCATTTGTACACCCCAATTAACAGCAATGATTCTACCATTTTTTGGCATTGCCAATAAATATTTTTTTTTTGATATTAAAGCTACAAGATCATCGGGGATCCGGTGTCATGCTACCCTGTTATCTGATGACCTATAAAGGCCATAAATATAGCGACTTTGCTGTCGTAAATGTTAAGTTTTCTGTTTGACATTAAGCAAAACACCATTGGCACGCACATTTTTTCTCAATTCAATCCCAGTATACTTCCAAAAGATTACTCAATGGAGGTATTTTGCTGCTTCGAATATACTGTGTATATTGTACACTAAGTAATTTTTTCGATTTTTTTTTCAGTTACTGTTAATCATTCTATATTTATTCCTTAATTTAAAGCTGTGGAAACAATCTTACCGAAATTTAGAGCAGTAGAAACAATTTTACCGAAATTTGATTCAGTATTTTCAATTGATTGCGTCATTTTTGGTTTTGATGAGGGAGAGTTGAAGATACTTCTCATCGAGCGTAATGAGAATCCGTTCAAAGATTGGTGGGCACTTCCCGGTTATCTTGTCGAACAGGATGAGAGTTTAGATAATGCTGCCGAACGCATTTTATACGAACTTACCGGATTGAGAGGGATCTATATGGACCAGTTCCATACCTTTGGCGATGTAGACCGCCACCCTCAGGGAAGAGTTGTAACTGTAGCCTATTATGCTATGATCAGGCTGAACGGGACTAAGGACCTCGATCCCGTCAGTAATTATGCACGTAGTGCTGTTTGGATCCCTATAAATGACCTGCCTAATCTTGCATTTGACCATGATAAAATTTTTAGCAGGGGCTTTGAGAAGATCCGCAATAAGATCAGTTACCAGCCGATAGCTTTTGAGTTACTTCCTGAAAAATTTACGCTGACCCAGCTACAGCATTTGTATGAGGTTATTTTAAATAAAAAGCTGGATAAGCGGAACTTCAGAAAGAAAATGCTCAATTATGGTATCCTTAAGGAACTGGATGAAAAACAAAAAGGTGTTTCATACAGGGCCGCAAAATTGTACAAATTTGATAAGAGGAAATATGCACGCCTATTCCAGAAGGAACTCACTTTCGGGAAATAAATTCTGACAATCCTGCAAATCTTCATAATTGCAGAAGCTCTGATTTTTTTTCACCTTTCGAAACTGAATTTTACTCGCATTGCTAAAGATTGGTGTATCACAATCTAAAAAGTGATCTTAATCAGGTTTTTAATAGTTTTTTAGTCTCATCTTGTGATAACTAATGTGTTTTTAACATTGTTCAAAAGCATTTTAAAGCGCGAAAATCATCTGACATGCTTGTCAAAGTGTAAATAAGGAAATGTATATTGCTCGGTAATTAAACTCCTCTGAAAGTTTAATTACTGAACTGAATAGTCTGTTGTTTAATATTCTCTGGGTGAAAAGAAAGATATCGTTATTTTTTGAGTTACGTGAATCAAGTTATTCATTTAACATTCCTGCATTTCATCCTTTTAATTTTACATTTAATTTCATTAAAATGAATCGTTTTTTACCAGTGATTGCAGGTTTATTTTTTTTTATTACATCCTGTTCTAAATCCGATTACAGGTCTGTTGTCAGCGACCCTGCTTTATACAGAGTGACCGTAAAAAAACTCAACGATATAGTATTAGAAAATAGTTTTCCGCCGGTTATTGCTTCACGCAATTACGTTTATGCAAATATTGCAGCTTATGAAGTAATTGCAGCGGGTAATACTGATGATTACAATTCGCTTGCTGGTCAGATCAAACATTTGAAACCGGTTCCAAAGCCTTCTTTAAATTCAAAAATTGATTTTCATTTCGCCTCGCTACTAGCTTTCTGCACGGTGGGGAACGCAGTTACTTTTCCTGAAGGAAGTATGAATGCCTATGTGGAGGCATTGAAGGAAAGGGTGAAAGATGCAGGGATGCCTTCAGATGTTTTTGAACAGTCCGTGCAATACGCCGCCCTTGTAGCAACACATATAATGGATTGGAGTAAGCAAGATAACTATATGCAGACCCGTTCGGCCAGTAAATTTGCCGTCAGTCAGGAAGACGGACGATGGATCCCAACTCCGCCTATGTATTCTCCGGCTCTTGAACCTCATTGGATGGAGATCCGGCCGATGGTTTTGGATTCCGCATCGCAAATTGTTCCTCCAGTACCGCCAGCCTATAATATGATGGACAAAAATAGTCAGTTCTATAAAAATGCATTAGAGGTAAAAGTAACTATAGACAGCCTTACAAAAGAACAAAAGCATATTGCAGATTTTTGGGACGATAATCCATTCAAGTTAAATGTATCGGGACATGTAATGTATGGTACCAAAAAATTCTCGCCCGGTGGTCACTGGATGAATATCACCGGAATAGCTACACAAGCTAAAAAGACTGATTTTAATGAAACAGTTAGTATTTATGCTGAAGCATCCATTGCACTTTTTGATGCCTTCATTAGCTGCTGGGAAACGAAGTTCAAAAGTAATTATGTTCGTCCGGAAACAGTGATCAACAAATATATTGACCCGAACTGGGTGACTTATATTCAAACTCCTCCATTCCCTGAATACAGCAGCGGGCATGCAGTGATCTCTTCTGCAACTGCAGAAATTTTAACTGCCAGAATAGGGGACAATATCGCCTTCCGCGATACATCTGAAGCAGAATTTGGAATTGACAACAGGGAATTTAAATCATTCAGAACAGCGGCAATGGAAGCAGGTATGTCAAGGGTTTATGGGGGAATTCATTATGTAAACTCATGTTTAATGGGGACAGAGCAGGGTAAGCAGGTTGCCAATATCATTCTTAGCAGGCTTAAGTTTAAAAAGCCTGCTAAGTCTGCCATTTAATCAGCCAGAAAAACACCATCAGTTTTTAATTTAACGATGTGGAAATGAATTATACTTTAAAGTCAGGGGTTCAATTATCCTCTCGCTCTGTTTTAATCTGGCGGCTGGTTCAGCTTGCTGTTTGGTTGGTTGGGGCGACCATTTTAACTTTTTTAATATTCTTTCCGGTTATCGGGATCCATATGTTTTGGAATATTCTAATTCCTGTGGCTCCGGCTATTCTTGTGGTTTTTACCGGTGTATGGAGAAACGTTTGTCCA
>CAYHRC010000030.1:0-14284 GCA_964358565.1 uncultured Sphingobacterium sp.
ATAAAAGGTGATACATAAGTAGCTCCGACTTTAGCCGCAAGTAATGCCTGCCCTGCAGAAAATACAAGGGTACAATTGGTTTTAATCCCTTTCGAGCTAAAGTATTTTATTGCTTTGATACCTTCAGCGATCATGGGAACTTTGACAACAATCTTTGGATCCAGGGCAGCTAATATCTCACCCTCTTTAACCATGGTCTCAAAATCAGTTGCAATTACTTCTGCGCTCACATCGCCTTCTACTAAAGCACAGATGGCTTTATAATGGTTAAGAACATTTTCCTGTCCGGTGATACCTTCCTTAGCCATGAGGCTCGGGTTGGTGGTTACACCGTCTAAAACTCCAAGTTCCTGCGCTTCTTTGATCTGTGCGAGGTTCGCTGTATCGATAAAAAATTTCATTTCAATTTGTTAATTTGTCAATTTGTTTATTTGCCAATTGGCCTTTAGTGGTAGCAATGATTTTTGTTATAATTTTTTGAATGATCTTAAGTTCATCTAATAGTTCTATTATAGTTAAATCGCTGATCATTTCATTGGACAATAATAGCCAATATTCCGTTTCATCCGCTTCCTTAGCGGCTATTTTGAATTTGTGAACAAAATCAGCCTTACTTTCCGCATTCTGAGCTTCCCGGGTATTTGCACCTATGGAAGTCCCTGAACGCTGAAGCTGATTTGCAAGTATATAATGTTTGTGTGTGTGTAATATTTGTGAAAGCTTTAAAATCCTGATTGCAAAACGAAATGTTTTCTCAACAATAGGATTATCCTGAAGTGGGATTTTTGTTGTCATTGACAAATCGACAAATCACCTAACTGACAAATTTGAGAAAAAAAATGGGCAAGCACCTTTTATCGCACCGCTCAACCTTCTACCCTTGCTGTGTTCCCACCCTGGGGGAGTTCGAAGGGAGCTGGTCGTAAAAGACTTGCCCGTCACAAAAGTAGAAAAAAAATGCAAATATTGTTCCTGAGCCATAAAATGAGAGGTGAAATAATATATCTTTAAGAAAATACGTTAAAAATTATGAATGTTATAATTTGCTGGTTAAATAATGATATTTTTTGATTGAATTGTAAAAATCATTGATAATTAAGTAAAAACGCTCATTTTTCCGTAATTTAGGCAATTAATAAATATTAGATTTTTTGATGACAAATACTGACAGCCAAACACAGGGTTTATACGATTCTTCTTTTGAGCATGATGCCTGTGGAGTTGGTTTTATTGCAAATATTAAGGGCCGGAAATCACATCAGATCGTAAGTGATGCCCTTACTATTTTAGAGAACATGGAGCACCGCGGAGCATGCGGCTGCGATTCAGATTCAGGGGATGGTGCAGGAATTCTTATACAGGTTCCTCATGAATTTTTTAAACGTGAAGCATCGAAACTCAATATCAGCCTGGATAAACCAGGCAGTTATGGAGTAGGTATGATCTTTTTTCCGAAGAAGGCCACCATTAAGGAAGCATGTCGTGCAGCAATTGGAAAAGCAGCTGAAAAACTGGGCTTAAAGATCCTCGCTTATCGTAAAGTGCCGGTAAATGCAAATATTATCGGTGAGACAGCATTTTCTTCTGAACCGGATATTGAACAGCTTTTTATAGCCAGACCAAGTTATATTCACACTCCTGAGGATTTTGAACGTAAACTTTACGTTCTTAAAAACTATATTACTAAAACGGTACTTGAGACTGTAGCCGGGGCTGATCAGCAATTTTATATTGTATCCCTTTCACAGAATGTTATTATATATAAAGGTGAGTTCACCAGCAGCCAGGTCCGGACCTATTTCCCTGATCTCGGCGAAAAAGACCTGATCTCCGCCTTTGGTATGATCCATTCGCGTTTTTCAACGAACACTTTTCCTTCATGGAGACTGGCTCAGCCCTTTAGATTCATTGCACATAATGGTGAAATCAACACTCTTAAAGGCAATCTGAACTGGTTTTATTCAGGTATCAGGTCATTTGCCTCTCCTTATTTCAGTAATGAGGAGATGGATATGCTATTGCCGGTCATTGATAATAATCAATCCGATTCTGCATGTCTTGACAATGTGATCGAATTACTTTTCCATTGCGGACGTTCATTGCCTCATGTTATGATGATGCTGATTCCTGAAGCCTGGGAAGGTAATGAACAAATGGATCCTGCTGTAAAAGCATTTTACGAATATCACGCTACCCTGATCGAACCGTGGGACGGGCCCGCAGCTATCACATTTACTGACGGGCATATGATCGGAGCAACACTCGACCGGAATGGCCTGCGTCCCCAGCGATATGTGATCACTAATGATAACCGCATAATTGTTGCATCGGAAGCCGGTGTTTTACCGGTTGATGAATCTAAAGTTATCAAAAAAGGACGTTTACAGCCTGGAAAGATGCTTGTTGTTGATACACTTAAAGGTATCATCATAGAGGATGAGGAGATCAAAAAAGAACTCACAACCCGCCAGCCGTATCAAGAATGGCTTGATAATTATACAATAAGGCTTGAAGATCTTGCCGAACCAAGAGTAGCGTTTACCCAGTTATCCAATGAATCGACATTTAAATACCAGCAGGTATTTGGTTATTCACGCGAGGATATTGAAACACTCATCAAGCCGATGGCTCTTTCCGGTAAAGAAGCGATTGGTTCAATGGGAAATGATACACCTCTGGCTGTATTCTCCGACCGTCCGCAGCACCTGGCTAATTACTTCAAACAGCTGTTTGCACAGGTAACCAATCCTCCGATCGACCCTATACGTGAGCGTCTGGTAATGAGTCTTGCGGGTTTTATGGGTAATAACGGGAATATTCTTGATGAAGATAAAATGCATTGTCACTGTGTTGCTCTGCCTCATCCGGTACTCAGCAATACAGAACTTGAAAAGATCAGAAGTATAGATACGGGTTCTTTCCAGGCTAAAACCCTGCAGACCTATTTCAAGGCTGATGGGCAGGCCGGATCTTTGGAAAGAGGTCTTGATCGCCTTTGCAGGTATGCTGAAGATGCCGTTCATGATGGTTTTGAAGTTCTGATCCTTTCAGACCGTGCTATCGATTCGGAACATGCTCCTATCCCTTCATTGCTTGCAGTTTCAGCAGTACACCATCACCTGATTAAAAAAGGATTGCGTGGTGCTGTAGGAATCATGCTGGAAGCTGGTGATGTATGGGAAGTTCATCATTTTGCCTGCCTTATTGCTTTTGGCGCCACAGCAGTCAACCCTTACCTGGCCCTGGCAACCATCCGCAAATTAAAGACTGATGAAAAGCTTGACACTTCGCTTGATCTGAAAGCACTATATAAGAATTATACAAAATCAGTTAATGATGGTCTATTGAAGATATTTTCAAAAATGGGAATATCTACTTTGCAATCTTATCATGGTGCACAGACCTTCGAGATCGTAGGTATTAACCAGGAGGTGATTGATCATTATTTTACCGGGGCAGTATCCCGCATTGGCGGATTAGGACTTGATGATTTAGCCCACGAAGCATTGCGCAAGCATTTCTCAGGGTTTAAACGCACAGGTGTGGAAGATAAACTGCTTCCTGAAGGTGGGGTTTATCAGTGGAAACGCAGAGGAGAAGCACATTTGTTCAATCCTGAAACTGTTCACTTACTGCAGCATTCTACCCGCACAAATAACTACGAGATCTACAAGAAGTATTCCTCGGTAATAAATAAACAGACAGACAGCCTGTACACTATTCGTGGTTTGCTGGATTTTGCCCATCACAGGCAGCCGGTACCCCTTGAAGAAGTAGAACCGGTTGAAGCCATCCTTAAGCGTTTTGCAACCGGGGCAATGTCCTTCGGATCAATCTCGCATGAAGCTCACAGCACGCTTGCAATTGCAATGAACCGTATTGGTGCAAAAAGCAATACAGGCGAAGGGGGTGAGGATGAGTTAAGATATGAGCTTTTGCCTGATGGCAGCTCTATGCGGTCTGCTATTAAGCAAATTGCATCAGCGCGGTTTGGTGTTACCGCAAATTACCTGGCCAATGCTGATGAATTACAGATCAAAATGGCACAGGGAGCAAAACCAGGTGAGGGCGGACAGCTTCCGGGCGATAAGGTAGATGAATGGATCGCTAAGGTTCGTCATGCAATTCCGGGCGTAGGTCTGATCTCGCCGCCGCCGCATCATGATATTTATTCGATTGAAGATCTTGCTCAGCTGATCTTTGACCTTAAAAATGCCAACCGCGATGCCCGGATCAGTGTTAAATTAGTCTCAAAAGCCGGTGTTGGTACCATTGCTGCAGGTGTGGCTAAAGCACATGCTGATGTTATCCTGATTTCCGGTTATGATGGAGGAACCGGAGCATCTCCATTAACTTCCATTGTTCATGCGGGTTTGCCATGGGAACTGGGCCTGGCTGAAGCACAGCAGACATTGGTTAAAAATAAACTGAGAAGCAGGGTTGTACTTCAAACTGACGGACAGTTAAAAACAGGAAAAGATATTGCCATTGCTACTCTGATGGGTGCAGAAGAATGGGGGGTTGCAACTGCGGCACTGGTTGTTGGTGGCTGTGTAATGATGCGCAAATGCCACCTGAATACTTGTCCTGTTGGGGTTGCTACACAAGACCCTGAATTAAGAAAATTATTCACCGGAAAACCTGAACATATCGTAAATCTTTTCAGGTTTATAGCCGAAGAATTACGTGAGATCATGGCAGAACTTGGTTTCAGAACCATCAATGATATGGTTGGAAGGGTTCAGTTCCTCAAAATGAGAGATGATGTGGATCATTGGAAAGTGAAAAACATTGATCTTTCATCTGTTTTATATTCGATGGACAATCCATCAGGCATGACCTTATATAACAGTGAAAAACAAGATCATAACCTGAATAATGTTCTCGACTGGAAACTTCTTCAGCATGCTAAAAAAGCAATTGAGACAAAAGTTCCGGTATTTGGATCGTTTAATATTAAGAACACTGACCGGACAACGGGTACGATCATGTCTCATGAAATAACAAAGAAATATCAGTCGGCAGGCTTACCACAGAACACGATTAACTATAAGTTCACAGGTTCAGCCGGACAGAGTTTCGGTGCCTTCTGTACGAAGGGCATGTCCTTTGAATTATGCGGTGAAGCGAATGATTATGTAGGAAAAGGCTTGTCGGGCGCACAGTTAGTTATTTATCCATCTCCAAAAAGCAAGGTTTTACCACAGGAGAATATAATTATAGGCAATGTTGCACTGTATGGTGCTACTTCGGGAGAATTATATGTAAGAGGGCAGGCCGGAGAGCGCTTCGCTGTGCGGAATTCAGGCGGTATTGCTGTCGTAGAAGGTGTTGGTGACCACGGATGTGAGTATATGACAGGAGGTAGGGCACTCATCCTGGGCAAAACAGGAAGAAATTTCGCTGCCGGAATGAGTGGTGGAATAGCATGGGTTTATGATCCTGATAATTCCTTCATCAGCAACTGTAATGCAGAAATGGTGGATCTCGATCCCTTAGATGCTCAGGATGAGGATGAGATACGTACATTATTAAATAAACATGTACAACTCACTCAAAGCCAGGTAGCTAAATATATTCTCGACGACTGGGAGCAGCAGTCAATATGTTTTATAAAGGTATTTCCGAAGGAATACAAAAAAGTTTTACAACTCAAAAAGGTACAGCAGTCAGCAGGATAATGGGAAAAATAACAGGATTTAAAGAGTATGACAGGGAGCTTCCTAAGAAAATTGCCCCTGCAGAGCGAGTAAAAAATTATAATGAGTTTGATAGTGCCTATCCGCCAGAAAAATTAAATGAACAGGCTGCAAGATGTATGAACTGCGGTATTCCGTTCTGCCATTCAGGCTGCCCGCTGGGAAACGTAATTCCCGAGTTTAACGATGCTGTATACCGGGGAAGATGGGAAGAGGCATATCTGATTCTTTCATCCACAAACAATTTTCCTGAATTTACCGGTCGCATTTGTCCGGCACCCTGCGAGGCCGCATGTGTACTTGGTATTAATAAACCGCCGATAACAATTGAGGAAATTGAAAAGCATATCATTGAAATAGCTTTTGCCAAAGGTTTTGTAAAGCCAAATACACCTATCCTGAAATCAGGTAAGAATGTTGCTGTTATTGGCTCCGGACCGGCAGGATTAGCTGCAGCAGCCCAGATGAATAAAGCCGGGCATTCGGTTACTGTGTATGAACGTGATGATCGTCCGGGTGGTTTATTACGCTATGGCATACCAGATTTCAAGCTTGAAAAGTCGGTTATCGACCGCCGCTTACAGGTTATGGAAGAAGAAGGCATCAAATTTATTTGCAATACAGAAGTTGGGGCAAATGGTGATATGAAGCAATTCATAGATCAGCATGATGCAGTGATCATGGCTGCCGGATCAACTATTCCAAGAAATCTTAATATTCCGGGACGGGAGTTTAAGGGTATCCATTTTGCTATGGATTTCCTCAAGCAGCAGAATAAAACAGTAAGTAATATTTCCTTTGAGGATGAAAAAATACTGGCCACTGGAAAAGATGTGATCGTTATCGGTGGAGGAGATACGGGTTCAGATTGTGTAGGAACTTCAAACAGGCAGCATGCTAACACTGTAAAGCAGTTTGAGCTGATGACACAACCCCCTGCCGAGCGTAATATCAATATGCCATGGCCTACCTATCCGATGCTGCTCAAAACTACGAGTTCGCACGAAGAAGGCTGTGAGCGCTTCTGGGGTATTAATACAAAAGCATTTTTAGGAGACGATAAAGGTGAATTAAGGGCCATATTAGTTTCCGACGTAAGCTGGGAACTTGATGGACATGGCCGTCCGGTAAAATTTGATGAAATGCACGGATCTGATCGTGAAATTCCGGCGCAGCTGATCTTACTGGCAATGGGTTTCCTTCATCCTCAGCATGAGGGCCTTGTTGAAAACACTGGTCTTGAACTCGATACACGTGGCAATGTGAAAGCTACTGAAGGGCATTACCAGACTAATATTCCTAAAGTATTCGCCGCAGGCGATATGCGTCGCGGACAGTCTTTGGTAGTTTGGGCTATTTCTGAAGGCAGGGAAGCTGCGAGAAAGGCTGATGAATTTTTAATGGGACGCAGCAGCTTGCCAAGTAAAGACCGGATCAGGGAGAATGTTGCCTGGTAGTTAGCGCAATCCTGAGCTGATAATATTTAATCCGTCGGGCTTATGATAGCCTGATTCGTAAATCCACAGGCTATGCCTGTGGATTTGTAATATACAGCCCTTTGGTTTAATTAATTATCCAAGACCGCCGCTTATCCGGTTAAATATATTTTCAGGTATCCAGCCGGTTTTTTTACCCAGCCTCATTTTTCTTGAAGTTCTGACCTGTTTATAATTATTGGCGAGTAAAAAATCTATTGCACTTTGATTACTGATTGGAAATCTCGCCGTGTTTTTTACCCTCATCCGCAATTTCATGAGTTCTGTCCCTGCATCAGGATCATCCGCGAGGATAAATCTGTCAAAGAGATCAGGGAAATATGCTCCGCGGACCTTTCCGTCAGAAAGATAAAGAAGGGAGGATTTCAGGTGGCCGGAAAGAATGGTCTCTCTGTTTTCACCAGTGGTGATGCGGTCAAGTGTCAGGAGTTCCGTTCTGTATTTTTCTTTGAAAGGGATCACTGAGCCGGGTTTTTTCAAGTGCTGATCAATACATTCTCCGTCAAGATGGACATACGCTGTTTCGATTTCAAAGCCCAGACTTTTATAAACCGGGTAACCCATATCGGTTGCATCGAGGTAAACCGTTTCGTAAACTTGAGGATCCAGGCTTTCGACCAATGCGCTGGTCAGTTTTTTTCCAAGTCCCTGATTTCTGCAATCAGGATGAACCACCACATGGGCCAGCCATGCAGTATCCGCATGTTTTATAGTCGTACCGATCGCGACAATTTTATTGCCTTCGGTGATTTTTATCGGTTCACAAAATGAAGATGATGTATAATAATAGAAATATGGCCTGATATCTTCCCAGCCCTCAGGCTGCAAATCTTTTAAACCATCAATATCCTCATTCTGTACTGTCTGTATCTTCATATTTTGTCCCGGGATTATTTTTCAGCGGGGTTTTTCTTGCCTCCCATTAATTTGCCGGTGGCTTGTCTAATCCGCTCTATTCTGGTCTTTTCCAGTTTAATTTGGTAAAAAAATCCCAGAGAACGATGCCTGCTGAAACGACTATATTAAACGAATGTTTAGTTCCGAATTGAGGGATCTCAATACAGGTTTCAATGAGTTTCATTGCTTCGTCGCTCACCCCATTCACCTCATTTCCGAAAATAAGGGCGTACTTCTGCGTTTTTTGCGGCTGATAATCATTAAGCATCACACTATTTTCGGCTTGCTCTATAGCCACGATGGTATAAGCAGCAGCTTTCAGCTCCATTATAGCTTCAGTTACATTTTCTGAATATACCCAATCAATGGATTGAGTGGCCCCCAGAGCTGTCTTTTCAATTTCACGATGCGGTGGCTGTGCGCTTATGCCACACAGATATATTTTTTCTACCGCGAAGCCATCACAAGTGCGGAAAATAGAGCCAATGTTATGCATGCTGCGTACATTATCAAGGATGACAACAAGAGGTAGTTTGACCTGCCTTTTAAAATCATCAATACCTGCACGTCCGAGCTCATCAAGTTTTAGTTTTCGCATATATTCAAAAATAGCTTGTTCGCCTGAACAAATTATTTTTTTATTTTTTAAATAAAAAGGTTCGGATCAGGTGATTTCTAAATTAATAGATCAATGATTTATTAATTTAGCTTATGTTAAACTATAAGCATCTATGAATATACATCAGTCTGGGGTTTTATTTCAGCATCAGGGCAAGGACGTTTATCTCTTTACGCTGAAAAATAAAGCGGGAATTGAGATAACGATCAGTAATCTCGGTGGTATCATCCGCAATTTCAATGTACCGGTTAAAGGAGGTAAGAATATTGATATAGTGCTTGGATTTGACAAAATGGAACACTATCTGGAGGAAGAATATGTAAAAAATCAAGCTTATTTGGGTGCAATGATCGGCAGGTATGCAAACCGGATTGCGAATGGATCTTTTGAGATCGATGGACAAATGATCAGAGTTTCTCAAAATATACCTCCGCATCAGCTTCATGGAGGAATCAAAGGGTTTAATGAAAAAGTATGGAAAATTGAAAAAATTGAAGAATTGCCTAATCCGAAAATTAGTTTGTCATACCTGAGCAAAGATGGAGAGGAGGGTTTCCCCGGAAATCTGGATGTGAGGGTAAACTTTGAACTTACAGAAAAGAATGAATTAATTATTGAAACTCAAGCTTTTACTGATAAGCCCACTGCCATTAATCTTACTCACCATGGGTATTTTAACCTCAATGGCGCTGGGTCAATTGGAGATCATTTGATCACCATTCCGGCAGCCTTTTATTTAGCTCAGGATATTGATTATGTTACAACGGGTGAACAGCTGAACGTTGAGGGTACGGCTTATGACTTCAGGAGAGAAAAGCGTGCCAATCAGAACTGGGAAGATAAGGAAGGATATGATCAGTCATTTGTTATAGATAAAGTGTATGATACATGGGGGCTTGCAGCAAGTGCTTACTCAGAGAGCAGTGGTATAAAACTTGAAGTTTTCACTGATGAGCCCACTGTTCATTTTTACACGGGAAAATATCTGAATGTAAAGAATGGTAAAGCTGGAAAAACTTATGCTGCTTTTACAGGCTTTTGTTTTGAGACTCAGCATCATACAAATGCAGTAAATATTCCCCGCTTTCCAAATACGATACTCCGGCCGGGAGAAGTATATAAACATACAACATCATATTGTATAAGTACAGGTGATGCCCATAAAGGGGTACATTGAAAGGTACTGTTTATTAGATTAATGATCGGAGATCAAAATGTCTTTTTGTTAAATATAGAATAATCGAATAAAAAAAGTCCGGGATTTGATACCCCGGACTTTCAATTTCAGCATTATTTAACAAATAGGAGAAACCGGTTTCAAAAAGATCGTCCTGAGAACATAAACGGTATCAGGTTTCCAACGATCAGGCATTTTTCAACAAATCTTATAAAAACTGATCAATCCATTAACTTTACCTGGTAAATTGAAAATCACCTTGGGAAAAAATAGCGAACAGAAAGAAACCCCCTTAATGCAGCAGTACAATACTATCAAGGCGAAATATCCTGGTGCATTATTATTGTTTAGAGTTGGCGATTTTTATGAAACTTTTGGCCAGGATGCAGTAAAGGCATCCGGTATTCTGGGTATTGTACTAACGCGGCGGGGGAATGGCTCGGGAACTCACATTGAACTTGCAGGTTTTCCTCATCATTCATTAGAAACATATCTCCCTAAACTGGTAAGAGCAGGACAGCGTGTAGCGATATGCGATCAGCTTGAAGATCCAAAGACTACGAAAACCATTGTAAAAAGAGGCGTCACTGAGCTGATCACACCCGGGGTGTCTTATAGCGATAATATCATTCAGCAGAATACCAATAATTACCTGGCTTCCCTGTATTTTGAAAAGAATTCTTTTGGCATTGCCTTTATAGATATTTCAACCGGTGAATTCCTGGTTGCACAGGGTAATGCGGAATATATAGATAAGCTGCTTCAAAGTTTCAAGCCCAGTGAGGTTATTTTTCAGAAAAGCCGCCAACGTGATTTTACAGAAACTTTTGGCGACCGCTTTTATACCTACCATTTAGATGACTGGGCGTATAGCGGTGATTATGCTTCAGATTTCCTGTTAAAACATTTTGACGTTAAATCATTGAAAGGCTTTGGCATCGAGAAATTTTCTCTGGCCATAACTGCAGCCGGAGTTGCATTACATTACCTGAACGAAACAGAACATCGTAATCTTCAGCATATTTCTTCTGTGTCAAGGATAGAAGAAGACCGCTATATGTGGCTCGACCGCTTTACGATCCGCAACCTGGAACTTGTCAGTTCTGCAAATGAAAACGCCGTCAGTCTGGTCGATATCCTGGATAAAACCAGTTCACCTATGGGAGCACGTCTGCTCAGGCGCTGGATCATTATGCCTCTCAAAGAGTTGAAGCCCATACAGGAGCGTCTTGATGTAGTCCAATTCCTGGTAGAGAATGATGAATTAAGAGAGAATTTACTTCAGGATCTTAAACAGATAGGCGATCTTGAAAGACTGATATCAAAGATTGGCCTGCAGAAAGCGAATCCCCGTGAGGTGATGCAGCTAAAGCGTGCATTGTATGCGATAGCGAGCCTTAAAGAATTATGCCAGGGTTCCGACAATTATGCATTAAAAACGATTGCAGAGCAATTAAACCCCTGCCTGCTGATCCGAAATAAGATCGAACAGGAGTTAAATCCTGATCCGCCTGTCATGCTTGCCAAGGGCGCTGTCATTGCTGAAGGGGTAGATGAGGAACTGGATCGTTTGCGTAAGATCGCCTTCGGGGGAAAAGGATATTTACTTGAGATCCAAAAAAGAGAGGCTGAAATTACCGGTATTCCGTCTTTAAAAGTTGCTTTTAACAACGTATTCGGTTATTACCTGGAGGTTACGCATACACATAAAGATAAAGTGCCTGCCGAATGGCTCAGAAAGCAAACCCTTGTCAATGCTGAAAGATATATTACTCCTGAATTAAAAGAATATGAGGAGCAGATCCTTGGAGCTGAAGAAAAGATACAGGTATTGGAAAGTCGTTTGTATAACGAACTGACATTTGCTTTGTCTGAATATATTAAACCGATCCAGTTAAATGCCCAATTAGTGGCTCAGCTTGATGTTTTATTGAATTTTGCTAATCTGGCGATTAAGAATTATTACATCAAACCTGTGATTGACCAGAGCAGTGTGATCAATATTAAAGGTGGCAGGCATCCTGTAATTGAGAAAAATCTTCCTCCCGGTGAAGAATATATCACTAATGACGTCTTTCTCGACAACGAAACACAGCAGATCATTATTATTACCGGCCCGAATATGTCGGGTAAATCTGCTTTACTGCGGCAAACCGGACTCATTGTTCTTATGGCCCAAATGGGATGTTTTGTTCCTGCCAAAGAAGCTCAGATAGGCCTTGTTGATAAGATCTTTACGCGGGTTGGTGCTTCCGATAATTTGAGTTCAGGCGAGTCGACATTTATGGTTGAGATGAATGAAACGGCAAGCATTCTGAATAATCTATCTGAAAGAAGCCTTATCCTGATGGATGAGATCGGAAGGGGAACCAGTACATATGATGGAATATCCATAGCCTGGTCTATTGCCGAATATCTCCATAATCACCCATCGGCCAAAGCAAAAACGCTTTTCGCAACTCATTATCATGAGCTCAACGAGCTGACTAATTCGTTCAGCGGGATCAAAAATTTTAATGTTTCCGTTAAAGAGGTTGGAAATAAGGTCATATTCCTTCGCAAACTTGTGCCCGGTGGCAGCGAGCATAGTTTTGGTATTCATGTAGCCCGAATGGCAGGGATGCCTCCCAAATTAGTGAGTCGTGCAAATGAAATCCTCAAACGCCTCGAGCAGGAGCGAACCGGGGGAGAAGACATCAAAGACAGCATTAAAAAGGTCCAGAAGCAGGCTTACCAGTTACAAATGTTCTCAATTGATGACCCGGTATTGATTAAAATAAGGGATATGCTGAATAACCTGGAAGTAAACACTCTGACACCTGTAGAAGCTCTCATGAAACTGGATGAGATACAAAGGGTATTGAAAGCGTAATAATGACTAAAGAGCAAAGATCAAAGACAGGAAAAGTCTTTGATCTTTACTCTTTAATCTAAATACTACTTAATTTCCTCAAATGTGTAGATAATGCCATCGCTGTAAGAACACACATATAGTTCTTTATTGGCATCTTCTCCGAAAGATGAGACCGTTCCTGCATGTTTCAATAGCTGTGAATTGGTGTACTTTCCTTCGGCGCCTGGTGTGAGAGTCCAAATATTACCGGTTGCATAGTCGCCATAAATATATTTGCCCTTTAAGTTTGCATGCTTGTTGCCGCGGTATACATATCCACCTGTAACTGAATTACCAGTTTGAGGACTCTGGCGGTATGACCATACAGGTAAGGTCAAGCCTTCAGTTTTGCAGTTTGCTGATCCGAAGCATTCTTCTGCCTCCATAATACTCCAGCCGTAATTTCCACCTTTTTTTATGATATCGACCTCTTCGATTTTATTCTGACCTACATCGCCCGCCCAAAGTTGTCCTGTACTTTTATCGAAACTGAATCGCCATGGGTTACGAAGGCCATAAGCATAGATCTCTTCCCTGAATCCATCAGCATTTCCTTTAAAAGGGTTATCTGCGGGAATAGAATATTTCAATGATCCGGAAGGCTTATTTACATCGATGCGCAGTATCTTGCCTAATAAGACAGACCTGTTCTGACCGTTCTTCTGCGGGTCACCGCCGCTTCCTCCATCACCAACAGCAATGTAAAGGTATCCATCGGGGCCAAAGGCCAGCTTTCCGCCATTGTGATTGCTAAACGGCTGATCAAATGTCAATAATACCAGCTCTGAAGCAGGATCAGCCTGGTCAGGATTGGTTTTGCTTACACTAAAGCGTGAGATAACCGTCTCCAGCTGATTAGTTTTACGGGTGTAGTTAAGATAAAAATAACCATTCTTTTTATAATCCGGATGGAATGCCATTCCAATCAAACCCATTTCGCCACCGGCAATGATCTTGTTTTCTAAATCCAGAAAAACATCCGCAGATTTAACATTTGAATCGTTTGCAAACACATGGATCTTACCTTTTTGTGATACAACAAAATTGCGCTTAGAGCCATCATTCGGACTTAGAAATTCTATGGGCATAGTAAAACTAAGGTTAGGAAAGGCATTCTTCAGGATGAATTTGCCCTGCAGGGATTTCACTATTACTGGATCTTTTATACTCAGCTTTTGTTCATAAGCAATTCGCTTTTCTTTAGCCGTTTGTTTTGCCTGCAGAAAAAATGCCCCTCCGAAAATAAGGAACAGGATCGCAAGTAAATATTTATTGTTACGCTTCATTTGTATAGTTTTTTTTGTAAAGAAAAGATTTTTTTTAATAATTAATAAAAAAAACCGGAAAGACCTTGAACAAAATTAACAATCAGCAATATTAAAATGTAAAAAAATGCTTTTAAGCTTGTGTAAACGCCGTTTATGAAAAAATCAAAAAAAATGCCCTGATTATAAGTCCGGGCATTGTATAAATCTGAAAATTAAGACTAATCGACGCGGCCTG
>CAYHRC010000031.1:0-14279 GCA_964358565.1 uncultured Sphingobacterium sp.
ATATGCTTTCTTTTTAAACTAACATAAGTTTTTTTTAAAATTTTGCCAATGATTTAAATTTAATGAACAAGTTAGTATATTATCTAAAATTACTTACCATTTCTTTCCCGCTCTTTAAGCTGAAGATCAACAAGGGCAAGCCCTTCCTCGAAAGATCTGGGATTATAGTTTAATTCCCGTATGGCTTTATCCAGGATAAACCCTGTTCTTTTCGGACGACGCGCTGTCTGATTTAAGCTGTCTGATGAAATAGGTTTTATTAATGTTTTATCCAGCTTCCAGAAATCGGCAACACGTTCAACAAGCTCTATGATACTCATCAAGTCCTTACCTGAAGCATTGAAAATTCCTTTTGCATTTTTTAATGCTGCCAGGATACAGCATTCCGCCAGATCCTCAGCAAGCGTCGGCATCCTCCACTGATCAAATACTACATTTATGGGATCTCCTTTTTCTAAAGCAGATTTAGCCCAAAGAACAATATTGCTCCGACTCATATCACTGACGATACCATAAACAATAATCGTCCGTAAAATTACCCACCTGCAGGAAGAGCTTTGCAAAAGCTCTTCAGCCTCCAGTTTAGTGCTTCCATAATAACTTAATGGATTAGGTATATCATTCTCTGAATAAGGACCGCTCTCACCATCGAAAATGAAATCAGTAGATAAATGTATCAATTGGATATTCCGGCTTTCACAGATGGATATAAGGCTCTTTACCGCCCCGACATTAAGTGAATAGCAGAGTTCCCTGTCAGTTTCACAGGCATCGACATTCGTCATGGCCGCGGTATTAATAATAGTATCAGGATTATGCTTCTCTATAATCTCCTTCAGGCGAAGGGGATCAAGAATATCAAGGTCTTCATAAATATATGCACCCTGCCGGGGATGCCTGTCGGGACCCTTTGAGCTCGCAATAAGCTGTATTTCTGGATATTTAAAGCTAATATCAGTTATTTTCTGGCCTAGCAAGCCATTACTACCAGTAACAAGTATTTTTTTCATTGCTCAAATAAAAAGAGAATTATATTTAAAAGACCAATAAAAATTAATTATCTGGCAAATGGGAGCATTTTAATTATCAAAGTGCTCCCTGAAGGCTATATAACTATATAAATCAGGCCTTATTTCGATTGCCACGAGTTATTGCAACGATAATAATAATAAAAATCGCTACTCCCAGTGCCCATACCCAAGGCTGTCCGTACCAAATAGTGTCGCCGCCAGCATTTATGTCTACTTCTACCTTTTCAGGAACACTCTGAGCAAAGGTTTTTATAGATGTATACATACCCGTAAGGATTACTACCAGAGCCAGCCTAAACTTATCGGCTAAGCTTAAAGGATTAAGACTTGTGACTTTTTTCATGACTTTATGTTTTTTAAATGTGTAATTATTACCATTACAAATAATTCCTGTATAAGTTTTAGCTTAATTATTTATCTCACGGCAATAAAATTAAAAGGCGACTAAATAATTATCCTCTTTGCTGGGATTCTGATACAAACCTCGTGCCGATTTTCTTGCAGCTTAAAATTCTAAAAAAGAGCCCTGTTAGCCCATTATTTGCACCAGAAAGTATTAATCACAATTAATGACGAAAAATCTTTTATTATGTATTTGATTTACGGGGATAAAGAGTATTTTTGCAGACCAAAAAATACGCCCTAAAACCGGCGTAAATTGTTGATTTAATAAAGTTTTACAAATATTTATATGCCAAACTCTGGAAAAATCGCACAGATCATCGGACCTGTAGTAGACGTTAGCTTCACTGAAAATGTACACTTGCCTAAGATCTATGATGCTCTTGAAATTATAAAGGATAACGGACAAAAGATCATTCTTGAAGTTCAGCAACACCTTGGTGAAGATCGTGTTCGTGCTATCGCAATGGATTCGACAGACGGACTGGTACGTGGAATGAAAGTAACAGATACCGGTTCTGCTATTAAAATGCCGGTTGGTGATAAGATAAAAGGTCGTTTGTTCAATGTAGTTGGACAAGCAATCGATGGAATTGGCACCATAGACAATTCTGATGGCTATCCAATTCATAATAATCCGCCAAGATTCGATGAACTGTCTACTGAAACTGAGGTATTGTTTACCGGTATTAAAGTAATTGACTTGCTTGAGCCATATGCAAAAGGTGGTAAGATTGGATTATTCGGTGGTGCAGGTGTAGGTAAAACGGTATTGATTATGGAGTTGGTAAATAATATTGCCAAAGCTTATGCAGGTTTATCAGTATTCGCTGGTGTTGGTGAGCGTACACGTGAAGGAAATGACCTTTTACGTGAGTTTATCGAATCTGGTGTAATCAATTATGGAGATGCCTTTAAACATTCTATGGAAGAAGGCGGCTGGGATCTTGCTTCTGTTGATAAAGAGGCGTTAAAAGATTCAAAAGCAACTCTCGTTTTCGGACAAATGAATGAGCCTCCTGGTGCGCGTGCACGTGTAGCCCTTTCGGGATTAACCGTGGCGGAATATTTCCGTGACGGAGAAGGTGAAGGACAAGGAAAAGATATTCTTTTCTTCGTTGACAATATCTTCCGTTTCACACAGGCTGGATCTGAAGTATCAGCTCTATTAGGCCGGATGCCTTCAGCGGTAGGTTATCAGCCAACACTTGCAACTGAAATGGGATTAATGCAGGAAAGAATTACCTCTACAAAGCGTGGTTCAATAACTTCTGTTCAGGCTGTTTATGTACCTGCAGATGATTTAACAGACCCTGCACCAGCAACAACATTTGCTCACCTTGATGCAACAACCGTATTATCCCGTAAAATTGCAGAGCTTGGTATTTATCCGGCTGTGGATCCATTGGATTCTACATCACGTATCCTGAATGCTGCTACCCTTGGTGATGAGCATTATGGAACCGCACAGCGTGTTAAAGAAATCTTACAGCGGTATAAAGAATTACAGGATATCATTGCCATCTTAGGTATGGATGAATTATCTGAAGAAGATAAACTGGTTGTAGGACGTGCGCGCCGTGTACAAAGGTTCTTATCACAACCCTTCTTTGTTGCTGAACAATTTACTGGCCTCAAAGGAGTACTTGTTGATATAAAAGACACTATCAAAGGCTTCAACATGATTATGGATGGCGAAGTCGATGAATATCCTGAAGCTGCTTTCAACCTTGTTGGTACAATTGAAGACGCAATAGAAAAAGGTAAGAAACTGTTAGCGGAATCAAACGCTTAAAGCCTCACCCGGCCTCTCCGAAGGAGAGGAGGTAAAGAGTAACAATAACAAAATTTATAAATCCTCTCCCCTTTGGGGAGATAAGAGAGGGGCAATGAAATTAGAAATATTAACACCTGATAAAAAGGTTTTCGAAGGAGAAGTTAGATCTGTAACAGTACCCGGCACAATGGGATCTTTCGAAGTACTTAAAGATCATGCACCGATAATTTCGACGCTGGAAGATGGTAAAGTAATTATCCGTACAGACCAGAATGTAGAAACTATTTTTATTAAGGGCGGAGTTATTGAAGTACTTAATAATAATATTATGGTATTGGCTGAAGGTACTCTGGACTCCTAAGCAAATATCCCTTAAAAAAAGTCCCTCAGATTGAATAATCTGCGGGGCTTTTTTATTAATTCCCCAGGCTACTTTTTCAGGGCTTATCTAACTTTTAGGCAGAAAAGAGCCTTCACGATTATTATCAATTATTGTTGAACCGAAAACCCAAAACCATTTTGGTATATTTGAACAAAATTTAAATTAGTCATTTATATCTTATTCAAAATATAATTTGTTTTATACAGTAAATTCCTAATTATATTCTTTTTTAAAATAATCGGATTAGCTATTGATATAACTATTCAAAGAACTTAAATTGAGATATTAATAAACAATAGTTTATGAACAATTACAAAATGCATAATCCAATGATTACCGGACTGAAGTTACAGACCTATCCGGTGGTGCATTTTGTCGTTTATATTCTGCTCAGTATTCTACTCAATCCTCTGATATAGGCAAAAGAATTACACAAAATAATTTGAAAATTCCGCGCCTTCCTCGAAAAGAAAGGCTTTTTTTTTAGAAAACAACAATGCAATATTTCACCGACAGCACAATTATTTACCTTAATGGCGAGTTCGTCAAAGCTAAAGACTCTGGTACAGATCTTTACGGGCAGACTTTGCATTATGGCTATGGTGCTTTCGAAGGTTTAAGGGCCTATAAAACTCATAATAATACGAGGGTATTTAAAGCCGAAAAGCATTTTGAACGATTAAAGCAATCATGCAGTCTGCTAAATATTCCTTATAAATGGGATAATGACCGTTTAATAAAAGTAACCTATGATCTGTTAAACAAAAACAAATATAAGAATGCATATATCCGCCCACTAGTATTCTGTGGTCCGAATATGTCATTAGAGGCAGCAAAGGATGTATCTATAATGATATGTGCATGGGAGTGGAAAGCATATACAGGAAATAATGCCTTGAGAGTTTGCATATCGGACTTTCAGCGGCCATCTCCTAAGTCCATGAAAATTGGTGCAAAAGCTACGGGATACTACCTGAATTCTATTCTGGCTTCTACAGAAGCTAAAGCCCTTGGATACGATGAAGCCCTGCTTTTAGATATAAACGACAATATTGCTGAAGCGCCGGCGGCCAACTTCTTTCTTGAAAAGAACGGATGTCTCTATACACCTGCGGAAGGTAATATACTACCCGGTATCACAAGGGAAACTGTTTTTCAGATCGGAAAGTTATTGGGAATCGAGGTGAAGGAAAAAAATCTGAAACTTAAAGACATTGAAGAAGCCGATGCTGCTTTCTTTTGTGGAACAGCAGCAGAGATCGTTGGCATCAAATCAATTAATGAAAAGGTCTTTGAAACCCAATGGACTGAAACCCTGGGATCTACCATTCAGCGCACCTATAAAACCCTGGTACTAGAAAGAGAAAATTACGAAGTTATAATCTGAAAAATGGAACTCAATAAATACAGTAAAACCGTAACACAGGATCCGACACAGCCAGCCTCACAGGCAATGTTATATGGCATTGGATTAACAACAGAAGATCTGACAAAAGCTCAGGTAGGAATTGTAAGCATGGGCTATGATGGCAATACCTGCAATATGCACCTGAATGATCTGGCAAAAGTGGTTAAACAGGGTGTGTGGAATAATGATCTGGTAGGCTTAATGTTTCATACTATCGGTATAAGTGATGGTATAACGAACGGGACGGAAGGAATGCGCTATTCTCTTGTTTCAAGAGATCTGATAGCTGATTCAATTGAAACTGTTTGCGGAGGACATTATTATGATGGACTAATTGCCTTACCCGGCTGTGATAAAAATATGCCGGGAGCGATCATCGCAATGGGTAGGTTGAACCGCCCTGCGATCATGGTCTATGGCGGAAGTATCCACTCGGGCAACTATAAAGGGCAGTCGCTCAACATAGTTTCTGCATTCGAAGCATTAGGCGAAAAAATGGCAGGGAAATTAGCTGAAGAAGATTTTCAGGGAATAATTCAGCATGCCTGTCCGGGCGCCGGAGCTTGCGGCGGAATGTATACAGCAAATACTATGGCTTCAGCTATTGAAGCTTTGGGAATGAGCTTGCCATACAGCTCCTCCTACCCTGCTTTAAGTGAAGAAAAAAAGCAGGAATGCCTCATTGCAGGTGAGTTTATTAAGATCCTGCTCGAGAAAGATATCAAGCCAGGGGATATCATGACCGAAAAAGCATTTCATAATGCAATCGTTGTCGTAATCGTCCTTGGAGGATCTACAAATGCCGTTTTGCATTTAATAGCAATGGCTAAATCTGTGGGAATCACTCTGGACCTTGCAGATTTTCAAAAAATAAGCGATGAGACACCTGTTCTTGCAGATCTAAGACCAAGCGGAAAATATATGATGGAAGATGTCCATGCAATTGGCGGCTTACCTTCTATATTAAAATATCTTTTACAAAAAGGCTTGCTGCATGGCGAATGCCTGACCGTTACCGGAAAAACTCTGGCTGAAAATGTAGCTGAGGCTATTGATCTTACTTTCGATAAGCAGGATGTGATTCGTCCATTGGAAAATCCAATCAAGAAAACCGGTCACCTGCAAATGTTATATGGCAATCTTGCTCCACAGGGCTCTGTAGCCAAGATAAGTGGTAAAGAAGGCGAATCCTTTAAAGGCCCTGCACGGGTTTTTGACGGAGAGTTTGAACTTATTCATGGCATAAGCAGCGGAAAAGTGAAAGCCGGTGATGTGGTAGTGATCAGGAATGTAGGTCCTAAAGGTGCACCTGGTATGCCTGAAATGCTTAAACCTACATCGGCTATTTTCGGTGCAGGGCTTGGATCCTCTGTAGCTCTGATTACTGACGGCCGCTTCTCAGGAGGAACCCACGGATTTGTTGTGGGCCACATTACCCCTGAGGCTTTTGAAGGCGGAAATATCGGACTGGTAAGGGATAATGATCTGATCGAACTGGATGCTACACGAAATTCTATCAACCTGATGATCACCGATGAAGAGTTAGAACAAAGAAGAAAAGCATGGCAACAGCCAGAACCTCCGGTAAAAAGCGGAGTATTATTTAAATATTTCAGACAGGTAAAGAACGCGAGTGAAGGATGCGTTACTGACGAAGCATAGTGATTGGATGGCCTTGAGTCATCCTGAATGATTAAAATAATTAGAATACAACATTAAAGATAATTTTATGGAAATCGAACAAAAGCAGTTAACAAGTACTCCCGAAAAGAAAACCGTAGAAGTTTCTGGTTCGGTTGCGGTACTGGAAGCTTTGATCGCAGAAGATACTAAAGTTATTTTCGGATACCCTGGCGGAGCCATCATGCCTATCTATGATGCTTTGTATGATTATAAAGATAAGCTCAACCATATCCTGGTAAGACATGAGCAAGGTGGAGTTCACGCAGGACAGGGTTATGCAAGGACATCCGGGAAGGTAGGTGTTGTATTTGCAACCAGCGGCCCGGGAGCAACAAACCTGGTTACCGGTCTGGCTGATGCCATGATAGACAGCACTCCGATTGTTTGTATAACCGGACAGGTTTTCGCACATCTTTTAGGAACAGATGCTTTCCAGGAAACAGATGTGATCAATATTACTACACCGGTTACAAAATGGAATTACCAGATAACAGATGCTACCGAGATCCCTGAGGTTCTGAGCAAGGCGTTATATATTGCCAGAAGCGGAAGACCAGGTCCGGTACTGATTGATATCACAAAGAATGCTCAGATCCAGAAATTTGATTTTGAAGGGTATACCCCGTGTAATCATATTCGCAGTTACAGGCCTAGACCCATTGTAAGAAAAGAATATGTCGAGAGGGCAGCTGAGCTGATCAACCAGGCAAAAAAGCCGTTAATTTTATGGGGACAGGGTGTTATTCTGGCTGAAGCAGAAAATGAATTCAGGACGTTTGTCGAAAAAAGCGGCATTCCATCTGCCTGGACCATTTTGGGCGCTGGCGCTATTCCTACCGACCATGAATTGAATGTAGGCATGCTTGGTATGCATGGTAATTACGGACCCAATGTCCTTACTAATGAATGTGATGTCCTTATAGCTATTGGAATGCGGTTTGACGACAGGGTAACAGGCCGTCTGGATAAATATGCCAAGCAGGCAAAAGTAATTCACCTGGATATTGACCCTTCCGAGATTGATAAAAATGTTAAAACGACTGTTCCGGTATGGGGAGATTGCAAAGAAACCCTCCCGCTTTTAACAGAACTTATCAAACAGAAAACACATACTGAATGGCTTAAAAAGTTCAGAGATTTTGACCAACAGGAGATAGACGCGGTCATTAATGCTGAACTCCACCCCTCTTCCGGAGAACTAACCATGGGTGAGGTTATCCATCAGTTAAATTTACTCACCAAAGGAGAGGCTATCATTGTAAGCGATGTAGGTCAACACCAGATGGTTACATGCAGATATGCAAAATTGAATAAAACACGGAGTAGTGTAACCAGCGGTGGCCTTGGCACTATGGGCTTTGCCCTTCCTGCAGCTATAGGAGCTAAATTTGGTGCCCCTGATCGTACGGTTGTCGCGGTTATTGGCGATGGCGGTTTCCAGATGACCTTGCAGGAACTTGGTACTATCATGCAAAGTGGCATTGACGTTAAGATCCTTATCCTGAACAATAGATTTTTAGGAATGGTGCGGCAATGGCAGGAGCTTTTTAATGACAACCGGTATTCATTCGTGGATATTACGAGTCCTGATTTTGTTGTGCTGGCAAGTGCTTATGGCATTAAGGGTAAATGTATTTCAGAACGTGAAAACTTAACAGAGGCCGTCAAAGAAATGCTTGAACATAAAGGGTCCTTCCTGCTGGAAGTAATGGTCACCAAAGAAAACAACGTCTTTCCGATGGTACCGCAGGGATGCAGCGTAAGTGAAATAAGGTTAAAATAGGCAAGCTCACCAACCTCCCAAGGAGGCTTAAGTACATAATTATGAAAGCAAGTAAGATAAATAATATTAACTCAGCTGCTCTCCAGGATGAAGAAGGAAGAGAAATTAAGCAGGAATATAATATTACTGTATATACCGAAAATCAGATAGGCCTTCTGAGCAGGATAGCTATCATTTTCACAAGAAGAAAAATAAACATCTATAGTCTGAATACTTCTCCTTCTGAGATCGAAAGCATACACCGTTTCAATATCGTGGTGAATGAAACGGAGGATATTGTCAGAAAACTGGCAAGGCAGATAGAAAAGCAGGTTGAGGTGCTAAAGGTATATTTTAACACCAATGAGGACGTGATCTGGCAGGAACTGGCATTGTATAAAGTTCCAACTGATATCATTGCAGAAAAGGCAAGTGTTGAGCGCTTACTCCGTGAAAATGGTGCACGTGCTGTTGTGATCCGTAAAGATTATACCGTGTTTGAAACCACTGGTCATAGGGAAGAAACCGATGCGCTGATCACAATTCTGCAACCATTCGGACTAATTGAATTTGTACGCAGTGCAAGGGTAGCCATTATCAAAGACAGCGAAGGGTTCAATCAAAAACTGCGCGAATTTGAAAAAGCAGAACCCGGAGAAGAAGTAATTGAGAATGAGTATCTCAATAATGGTCAGAAAATATTTACCATGTAGCACGTGCGTTTGGTGAATCTACACGCTTAAATCACATTATATCAAACTAAAAATTAAATAAAGCAAAAAACACAACAAGATGGCAAAAATCAATTTCGGCGGGGTTATGGAAGAGGTAGTAACCCGCGAAGAATTTCCCTTAGACAAAGCCCGCGAGGTATTAAAAAATGAAACCATAGCAGTTATTGGTTATGGTGTTCAGGGCCCGGGACAAGCATTAAACCTTCGTGATAATGGTATAAATGTTATTATCGGACAGCGGAAAGATTCAAAAACATGGGATAAAGCTGTTGCTGACGGATGGGTACCAGGAAAAACCCTTTTCGAAATTGAAGAGGCCGCTGACAAAGGCACCATTATACAATACCTTTTATCGGATGCCGGTCAGATAGCGCTTTGGCCTACTATTAAAAAACATTTAACTCCAGGTAAAGCTCTTTACTTTTCACATGGCTTTGGCATCACCTACAAAGATCAAACAGGAATTATTCCTCCTGCTGATGTAGACGTCATCCTGGTCGCACCTAAAGGATCGGGCACTTCATTGCGCCGTATGTTTTTAGCAGGAAAAGGATTGAACTCTTCTTTTGCAGTACATCAGGATGCTACCGGAAACGGCAGGACCCGTGCAATCGCTTTAGGTATCGCAGTTGGATCAGGTTACCTGTTCGAAACTGATTTCCGTAAAGAGGTTTATTCTGATCTTACTGGTGAACGCGGAACTTTAATGGGTGCTATTGCCGGAATTTTCGAAGCTCAATACAACACACTTCGCACAAACGGGCACTCTCCTTCAGAGGCTTTCAACGAAACTGTTGAAGAACTGACTCAAAGTCTGATGCCACTTGTAGCCGAAAATGGCATGGACTGGATGTATGCTAATTGTTCTACCACAGCACAGCGCGGTGCCTTAGATTGGAAAGGTCGTTTCCGCGATGCTACGCAACCAGTTTTTGATGAACTGTACAAAAGCGTTGCCACCGGTAAAGAAGCAGAACGTACCATTAAATTGAACAGCGAACCAGATTATCGTGTGAAGCTGGAAGCTGAGCTTAAAACCCTGCGCGAAAGCGAAATATGGCAGGCTGGTCAGGCAGTGAGAAGCTTACGCCCTGAAAATCAACCTGAAAAGTAAATAAAAGTTAGAAGTTGTAGGTTATAAGTTGTAAGTACCAACCTATAACCTACAACCTAAGACTATAACCAAAAATGACACAGACACTGTTTGATAAGATCTGGAATGACCATTCCGTTAGCCGAAGCCCCGGGTTTCCGGACATATTATATATTGATACACATTTGATCAATAAGATAACAAGTCCGACAGCCTTTGAGAGTTTACGCAAACGCGGGATCCCCGTTTTCAGACCTAAGCAAACTGTTGTCAAAAAAGCAGCGCATAACCCGCACATACCGCTTAGCGAAACTACCAGATTTCATCTGGATATGCTCAGCAGGAACTGTAGCGATTTCGGCCTGGAAATACAGGAGCAGACTTCATTAAACTATGATAAAGGCACTCTGGCCTTACCCGGTCAGATCATTATTTGTGATCACCCACTCAGAGACAAACTTGGCGCATTTGGAGCAATCGTATTAGGCATTAGCGAAATGCAGGTTGAACAGGTATTGGCAACACAATGTCTTTTATTGCAACAACCAAAACGAATGAAGATCGTCGTGAATGGAAAGCTGGAAAAAGGACTTGGGGCAAAGGATATCAATCATTTTCTTCTTTCTGAAATTTCTGCAGAAGGAGCCAATGGTTATTTTATTGAATATGCCGGAGAAACGATCATCAGCTTAGATATGGAGGGACGCATGGATATCTGCAATATGAGCAAAGAGATAGGCGCAGTCGGCGGAATCATAGCACCCGATGAAATAACTTTTGATTATATCACTAATCTGGGATGCGTGCGCGAAAGTGACTTTGATGAATCACTGGCTTTCTGGAAAAGTCTCTTTTCTGATGAAAGCTCGGTTTTCGATGAGGTGCTTGAATTTGATGCGGAAGATATCAGACCGGGCACTTACGGTATCGGGATATTAAAACTAATGCCATCCTTATCAGAAGCCTTTATTAGCGAAATGGTTTCGAATGAAAGTCAGGGTATCATTGATGGTTATAGTGTTACGGAATACATTTTAAGCCAGCTACAGGATATTGAGGAATATGAGAGATCCAAGGCTTATAAGATATTTAACGGAGTTTAGTTTCCATTAATTAAGAGGCTGAATATCAAATACACTACAATTAAAAAAGTCAAAATAAAGCAGCTAAGCTTTAGCTAATTAAAAATTATGTTACACGACCAAAATCGCATTTATATTTTTGACACTACGCTTCGTGATGGCGAACAGGTACCCGGATGCCAGTTATCTACCATAGAAAAGATCGAGATAGGTAAAGCTCTTGAGAATCTTGGTGTAGATATTATAGAAGCGGGCTTTCCAATTTCAAGTCCGGGCGATTTTAAAAGTGTACTTGAGTTGAGTAAAGCTATACGCGAACCTGTTATTTGCGCTTTGACCCGGGCTAACAAAGGAGATATCGAATGTGCGGCTGAAGCATTAAAATTTGCCAAACATCCGCGTATACATACTGGCATTGGCGCTTCAGACAATCATATCAAATACAAATTCAACAGCACCAGGGAAGCGATCCTTGAGCGGGCTGTGGATGCAGTTAAATATGCAAAAAGTTTTGTTGAGGATATTGAATTCTATGCTGAGGATGCAGGCAGAGCTGATAATGAGTACCTGGCTAAAATGGTTGAAGCCGTTATTGCAGCCGGAGCCACTGTGGTTAATATCCCGGATACGAATGGATATTGCCTTCCGGAGCAATATGGGGCAAAGATCCTCTATCTGAAAGAAAACGTTAAAAATATTGACAAAGCTATTATTTCAGTGCATTGCCATAATGACCTTGGACTGGCTACAGCCAACAGTATTGCAGGAATTCAAAATGGAGCGCGTCAGGTAGAGTGTACCATTAACGGCATAGGTGAACGGGCAGGAAATACGGCACTGGAAGAAATCGTAGTGATCCTGAAAACTCATCACAGCCTGAATTTCACCCATAAAGTTAACAGCAAACATTTATATGAGATAAGCGGTATGGTTAGTCGCATGATGCGTATGCCCGTCCAGCCAAATAAAGCGATCGTCGGCAAAAATGCTTTCGCACACAGTTCCGGCATTCACCAGGACGGGGTGCTTAAGAATCGCGAAACCTATGAAATTATTAACCCTGAAGACGTTGGCATTGACCAATCGGAAATTATCCTGACTGCACGCAGCGGACGCCATGCCTTAAACCATCATTTGAAACGCCTGGGCTATACGATAGAGCGTATTGACCTGGATCAGGTATATGAGCGTTTCCTTACCCTTGCTGATGGTAAGAAAGAAATTAAGGATGATGATATCCTCTTGCTGATGGGCAATGAAGCGGAGAACAATTATAAAAACGGATTGGCGATCAAAGGATTGCAGGTAAGCTGCGGCGATCAGGCAAGTCCGCAGGCTACAATAAAATTAAATTATAACGGCATGGATCATGAAGCTACGGCATCAGGGAACGGTCCGGTAGATGCCACTATCAAAGCGATCGAGAAGATCATAGGACGAAACTTTAATATTAAAGAGTTCAACATTCATGCTATTCACAGCGGCAGCGATGATGTCAGCAAAGTAGACATGAGGGTAACAGATCAGGGAAAATCATATATGGGCTATGGTTTTAGCACGGATATCGTCCGGGCATCGGCCAACGCCTACCTGGATGCATTGAATAAGTTTGTGTAAAGCTTTGAGCTTAATGCTTAAAGCAGAGAGCTAAGAGCATAGAATAAAGAGTAAGGATTAAGAACGAATAATTAAATAAAAAAATGAGCAAGACATTATTTGACAAAGTGTGGGACACTCACGTGGTACGTAAGATTGAAGGTGGCCCCGATGTGTTATTTATTGATCGCCACCTGATCCATGAGGTTACAAGTCCGGTAGCCTTTTTAGGATTAAAAAGCAGGGGCGTAAAAGTATTGTATCCTGGGCGTACATTCGCTACAGCGGATCATAATACACCAACTATAAACCAGCATTTGCCAGTTGCGGATCCGCTTTCTGCAAAACAGCTGAAAGCTCTGGAATCAAATTCAAATGAATATGGCATCAGTTACTGGGGATTAGGTCACCAAAAGAACGGCATCGTGCATGTAGTAGGTCCGGAGTACGGAATTACTCAGCCGGGAGCAACTATTGTTTGCGGCGATTCGCATACCTCTACTCACGGGGCATTTGGGGCAGTAGCATTTGGTATCGGGACATCTGAGGTTGAGATGGTACTTTCAACACAATGCATCATGCAGCCAAAGCCTATGAAAATGCGTATCAATATTAATGGTCAGCTGGGTAAGGGCGTTACTCCGAAAGATGTTGCCTTGTTCATTATATCCCAGCTTTCAGCTTCAGGTGCTACCGGTTATTTTGTTGAATATGCCGGTGAAGTGTTTGAAAACATGACTATGGAAGGCCGGATGACAGTTTGTAATTTAAGTATTGAAATGGGAGCCCGCGGAGGCATGATCGCTCCTGATGAAACTACTATCAATTATGTGCAGGGACGTGAGTTCAGTCCAAAGGGCGAAGCATGGGATAAAGCTCTGGCCTATTACAGAACACTGAAAACTGATGATGATGCCGTATTTGATAAGGAATTCAGCTATGATGGGTCAACGATTGAACCAATGATCACTTATGGTACCAATCCGGGGATGGGAATGGGAATATCTCACAGCATCCCGAATGCCAGAGATGTTGAGGGTGGCGCATCAACCTATGCGAAATCCTTAAATTATATGGGCTTTTCTGAAGGAGAATCCATGATGGGTAAAAAGGTTGATTATGTTTTTGTTGGCAGCTGCACAAACGGCCGTATTGAAGATTTCAGGGCTTTCACATCTATCGTGAAAGGAAAAAAGAAAGCTGAGCATATTACTGCCTGGTTAGTTCCTGGATCTCATATTGTTGAAGCCCAGATCAAAGAAGAAGGCCTCCTTGACATCCTGACAGAAGCCGGTTTTACTTTGCGTCAGCCCGGATGTTCAGCTTGTC
>CAYHRC010000032.1:0-14275 GCA_964358565.1 uncultured Sphingobacterium sp.
GCCATAATTCCCGCCACTTTTCTTCCTGAACACTGTTGTTGCCTTGCTTTGAATAAAAGTATCCGCCTACTCCTCTTAAAAACATACCCGTCTTAAGATACAGGCTACCCATTTGTTCCTGCAGCTTTTCTTCATTTGCAAGCTTAATAAAATACACATTGTTTGATTTGACAATTGCCCTTCCCATATCTATTAGCCCTGTTTCGTCAGGTTCAATTCCTTTGGTCCGGATACGTTCATAAGAACTGACGGTGAATTTTCTATCAGCAGCAGCAAGACCAAGCTTATTAAATGCTGCCATCGCTGTTAGTACTTTTGCCGTTGATCCCGGCTGTGTAGCATACGTAAAGCCGAGATCAGAGCTTGTAACCCATTGGGATAATTTATTCTGATCTTTTACAGGCATTGTAATCATATCCCAGTTATTAACCTGTGGCAGTGGATATACAGCAGAAGCAAGAACATCACCGGTAATGTCTTCCATGATCACAACTGAGACCCGGTTGTCTTTTAAAGAATCGTCTTTAGCTATAGACATCTGGATATTTGTTTGAAGGCCGGCATCCAAAGTTAAGGTAACATCACGATTCCTTTTTTTGAAGGCTTCAACTTCAGCACTGTTAATACCTGCTAATATGAGTGGGGCCAGTTCACTGTAATCCTTTTTTGTTACACTCATTTCCTTCACTCCCCGGGCGAGAAACCGGTCTTCTTTGTAACGGCTTGCAATGGTATTAAACCTTGTCACAGGAGTATGAAAACCCCTAAGATCAGCGGCATGCTCATACTCAGCAAAATACCCATTAGTACCACCATTGAAAATTCCGGTGTTTGCATCACCTGTCCAGAAGAACATTTGTTCTTCAAAAGGATAATAGCGGTCAAGACGCTTATGCATTGCAGAATCAAGGTTATAATGTTGAACCCCTGCCTTTTTTAACAGATCATTCTGTCCCCTGATCAATTCAGGCTTACTCGTAGCAAGGATACGTCCTTTTCTGTCATACAGAGATCCTGCCTGGAGCTTATTCATTAGAATAACAATACGCGGATTGTAACTGAACATGCGTGCTCCACTCCGGTCAGCAACAAGGGAAGGCTGGACAACCCATTTATTATTATTGATCAGGTATGATGAAACGTTCGCAGTTAATAAGAGAACTCCAATGAAAGCAGCAGCCAGCGCGGGTAATAAATTGCGATCCTGCTGTTTACTTATAAAGTTCATTTGTACATCCGTTCCTTTTAGCCTTGAAGAAGACAACAAGAATCCAGCTGCCAACATGTTCGCAACCAGAGAAGAGCCCCCGTAACTTACCAATGGAAGAGAAACTCCCGACAAGGGTAGCGCACCGGTAGAACCGCCGGAAATAAGCAGGAACTGGACAAAAGTGCTGATTCCTATCGCTGCGCACAAATAAAACAGGAATGGCGTACCTGTTTGCCTGCCGATAAGTATCGACCGATGGAGATAAATCAGGAAAAGAATGAATATACCAACGATCCCAGCCAATCCGAACTCCTCGCCAATTGCAGGAAGGATCATATCGGTATGAGCCTCAGGAATATTCTTTGCAAAACCCTCTCCTATGCCCTGCCCCATCAATCCTCCACCCGACATAGCCCAAATCCCATTTGCTACGTGATCTCCGCCATAGACTTCATTATTCCAGGCATCCTGCCAGATAGATTTCCGTTCTGCCAGCCTTTGTACAGGACCCGGAAATAGTTTATCAAGCTGAGGAATCTGGTCTATAAGCAAGAAACCAGAAATAACGACCATAGCCATGATTGCAGATTCACTCAATTGTTTGCGCTTAAATAGCATTGTAAGAATGAGCAAAGTGAGCGTGATAGCTGTAGCAAGAAACAAATTATTAAATAGCCATACAGAGAGAACATAAAGAACGATAGCAGCGATCATAAACATAAAATCGCCCCTCGAAAAAGAGAATAAGATTATAAATGTGAAGGAGATAACCATTGCAGGACCAAGATCACCAAGTATGAGGAAAAGGAGGATTGATGCAAGGATAGCTATTAAGGCAAATGAGAAGAATGACCAGCGTTTTCTATATGAACGATACTCCGATATGAATTTTTCATTTTTGGAAAAGAAGCCGGCCAGAAAAATCATAATTGCATATTTTACGATCTCACTGGGCTGAATTCCAAACAAGTTGACTTTGACACCGCTTCCCTCCGGACCAGTACCGAAAGCGATGGTCATCGCGAGAAGCCCGATTGCCAGAACAGCCCATGGCCAGCCATTTGCTGCTTTAGAACTGTGTTTGAAAATATACATCCGGTAAAGTCCTGAATCGACAGTAAATTTTCTGACATTGATAAATAAAACAATACACAAACCTGCAATACCGATCGCTAAATAAACAAGTGTATCTCTGGCCAGAAAGCGATCCCGGATTGGATCCTGCAAACTCAATAAAGTTAGAAAGGACAAGCCTGTCAATAACATCAGTACAGGCAGGATCAATTGATCTGTTAAGGGAAACCGGATCGACAATAAGACATGAACAAGCAGAAAACCAGCGAAAAATCCAGCGGCAATAATCAAA
The DNA here is from genome assembly GCA_964358565.1 of uncultured Sphingobacterium sp. Lineage (GTDB taxonomy): Bacteria > Bacteroidota > Bacteroidia > Sphingobacteriales > Sphingobacteriaceae > Daejeonella. Next base: position 2,577 of record CAYHRC010000032.1, read on the forward strand.
TACCATTCTGTAAATTCCTGAGGCGTACGTACGATCAGCGTTTTTTCTTTTTTAAGAATATTGAAATCGCGGGAAGACAATAACCGTATTGTATGAACATCCTGGTAGAATTTTAAAAAAACGTCCTTCTTTAGCTCCTGCACACCCTGAGAGCTCCCAAACTGGAAACCAGGCTGCATGGGTATAACCTGGAATGCTTTATCACCCGGCAGATTTTGGAAAGAGAAATTTCCCTGCGCATCCGTTCTTGCATAGGCCGTCAGAGATTCGAGCTGCCGGTGCCCCAGAGTATCAAGCAGGTATTGTTTTTTAAATCCATTACCTCTTTCAATTACACTGCGTTCAACTTCACTTACTTGCTCACTATAGACACTATCCTGAGGCATTATCATTTGCAAACGAACCAAAACGCCTGCAACCGGATTTATTTCTTCCTTTTTTAAAATTTGTCCTGATAAAGCATACTGCCCCAATCCAACATTCGTAACAGATGCTAAGCGGGGCGGCTTGTTTTTTTCCTGTTCAAAACGCAGCGAATCATCACCAGTAAAGCCAAGCAAAGCCCTTGACGCGCTCACTCTCTGTTTAAATACCTTTCCCCCAAGCGCATAAGCCTCTTCCGCATTTACAAAAAACCTTTTTTTATTTAATTCACCAATATTATCGATCTCTGCCTTTTTGGTACTAAACCCCTTTTGAATTACTGATCTGATAAGTTGGATGTCTTTCTTATCATCAAAATAATAACCTCTGATCAAAAGTTTCTGGATTCGCTCATCTGTTTTTCCGGCATTCAGGTTGACCATACTTCCTTCTGCAATTCTTCCTTCAACCTCAGCAAAGTCATCATTAAGAACACGGTATAAACTGAAAAACAGAATCCCAAAAACAACAATAAGAATTAATAAAAACAGAAGTTCGACTTTCCTATTGCCTAATTTTCCTGCAATCACTGCCATATTAATTATTTAGTGTATCTGCTAATGGATCAGTTCTTAAAAACAAGTCGGACAGACTGCCGTTCATATACTTTTGCCCAATGAGGTTAAAAGAGTATTGCACAGGAATTCTACAATTAATAAACTGAACCCCTACCAAAGAAAGTCCCTTGCTTTCACTCGAAATACCTACATCGAAATTTTCGAATACAAGGTTATCTAATACAAGCTGCCTGCTTCCCTGCCTGATGACTAAAGCAGGCCCTTTGTAGGACGAGTCACCCTTAAAGACAATTTTGCCCCTTGCCAGTATGTATAAAGTATCTTTACTGATCGGAAGAGTGTCAGTTAGCAATATGGGTTCTTTGAATACAGAATCGTTCAGAATAAGCGTGTCACCCTGCATACTATTCAGTGCTTCCAGGAATTGAATTTCTGAGGGGCTCTGGCTTACTTTAAGGGGATCTAAACTCTCCGTTTTTGCCACTTTCTCCTGTCTGCCTAATTCCCATAGTAAATACAGAGAAGTTGCAAGAAGACCAATACAAATCAAAGAAAGCAGGGTAAGAGCAAGATTATTCTTAGGTGGTTTAGATACTTTTTCAATTATAAGAGATTTTTCTTCTTTCAGTTCAGCAATTACCGGACTTTGCTCCCCAATTACCTTTTTTTTTTCGTTTGGAACCGGCATGGTTACTTGCTGTTCCTGAAGGGGTTTATCATTCTTAACCAAAACTGCTGTAATATTATCCCTGCCGCCATTTTTATTGGCAGTATCTATCAGTTCTTTTGCTTTCTCTTCAAGGGAATTTTCGTTGGTTAATATGCTGGTGAGATCATTTTTATTGACCATATCAGTTAAACCATCACTGCATAAAAGAATCATATCACCAGGGAGAAAAGGAGAATGGCCACTTTCAAGGTAATCATCATCCTTTGCAAGTTCACCGCCAAAGCCAAGTGCTTTGTTTATTTCGTTTCGTTTGGGATGACGCATAGCTGCATCTTCACTAAGGCGACCTGTATCTTCCAAAAAACCAACAAATGACTGATCTTTGGTCAATTTTACCAGCGAATTGTCGCGCAGCAGATACAATCTTGTATCGCCCACATGGATATAATAAAATTCATTGCTTTCCACATCAACCACAGCCAGGGTTAAGACGCAGGCCATACTCTCATACTCCCTTACCTGCCTTCTTTCAGCATATATCCTTTCATTCGCAATAAGGAGGGCATCCTTCATCATTTTCGGAATATTACTGACTGTCCTGCTAAAGTGCTTCAGGATGCTTTCTTTAGCAAGGGCTGCAGCAACCTCACCACCAGAATAGCCTCCAACTCCATCAATAGCACAAGCAAGGATAAATCTGTTGTTCATCACCGTTTGAGCAATGAACGTATCTTCATTATTTACACGTACTTTACCAGTATCTGTAAGTCCGAAAAAAATATCAGCCATTCTTTTTATGGGTGTTTTTAATGTCTGTAAAATGTGCGATTAGCAAAAGCAAACAAATGATAAGCAAGACAAGCGATAAAAAGTGTGACATGCATTAAGGCTTAAAGATGTTAATACCAATAATGCCATTCAGAATCATACGAGAATTAAATGGAAGTTCAACCCATACAGGCGAGTTAACATCGCTTTTTTCTATCTCCTTTTCATTGAGAATTGTTCTCTCACCAAATGAAGCCAGATAAAATTTATCGTCTGATTTATTATGCCTGATGCTCAAATGAGGGGTATTTACCCATTCAGAAGGTATCTTGAAAATATTGGCATCATCCCTGTTTTCTTCCGATCCGGAAACGGTGATTTCTTCGTTATTCATAAAGTATTCTACTTTATGACCTGCATAGGCTTTATCCGGCAGAATAGTTTCAAACCTTGCATATGTAGGATTTTCAGTGTTTATTACCTTTTTTTCATCAAGTTCAAGCTCATTCACATAAGGCACTTCATAATACCCCTCACTATAATATGTAAAGCCTTTTAAATTATCCTGATGGATGTCATACGTTTGTGCCAGCCCGGTTTGTCGTGGAATAAAGGTAACCCTTAAATTTTCATCTTTCTGAATGCTGCCTGGCAATAACCTTCCTATGAAACCCTTATCGCCGCGGGCGTAATCAGGATGTGAGACAAACCTGAAGACCCATTTATTACTTGAAGGTTCTACTGTTCTTAATTCTGTGCGCGACTGTGTAAGGGTTTCATAGAATTTCTTAACAGTTTCCTGTACAATCAGACCAAAAATACCTCTTTTATTATCCATAAATTCCTGGTAATCCTCAGAATTAAAACAGATAATATATTCATGATAAAAAACAACACGGTCAGCAAACGACAGTTCGACAATAGATTCCCTGAACTTATCAATTATATATTTATACACCTCATTGGGCGTGAGTACCTGAGGTTCTCTGGATATTATTCCGGTGTCGCTTAAAAACCAATTGTGTATTCCTATTCGTTTCCAAAAAGTGGTTTCAGATTTCATGTAAAAGCATTTAATATCCTATCATTTCATGTAATTCAATACAAACCTAAAAGTGATAAAGATGTTTAACAGATTATACAACAATTATACCTGAAAAACAGAAATGGAATATGCAGGGGTTTTTTCAGGCAGATTTAAAGGACGCTTCTTAAGCGATCAATATAGCGAATAAGCTTTAAAGGTTCAAAAAATACTCAGTAAAGGCATTGAAATCGTCAAACTTCAGATCGAAATCGCCGGTTGTTCCAAAGCCATAGGTAAGGAGTACAAATGGTATTCCAGACAAACGGCTTTCGGTACTATCCCCTTGTGTATCACCAATATAAAAGGGATTTTTTAAGCCATGCTTGTTAATAAGCAATTTAATATTGAAATGTTTAGGCATAGAATTGACCCCATGGGCCATTTCATCAGTTATATATGATTCTAAGTCCGACCATTTGATGAATTCGTTTATAAGTCCTTTTGGACAATTACTAACTATAAACAGCTGATATTCCTTTGATAATTTAACCAGGCCTTCGCGTACACCATCATATAAGACCCCGCCAAGCTTAGGAATGATTTCAGCACGGCACTCATTGATCGTGCTGAATATTCTTTCCCTCGCATGCTCATCCTCATCAGGAAATAAATGGCTTAAAACCTTTTCCCGCTCCCAACCCATCACCTGAACCAGATCAGCACGGGTAAAAGTCCTGTTTATATTCTCCCTTTTCACTCCTGCATTCCATGAGGCTACATAGGTATCTACAGCATCCCAAAGGGTACCATCCATATCAAAGATCAAACTATCGGGTTTGCTTATCATTTCTTTTTTTATTTAATTCCACAGATGAAGGCAAATTATAACAAAAAGTGCGCAACGATAAAATTTGCGCACTTCATTATTTCTGAAAAAAGAGGTACTAACACATTATTTATGGCAATTTAAATGCCTGTCTTGCAAGAAGTTTCCATTGTCCATGTTCTTTCTTCCATACCAGTAGATTTCCAATCCGGAGATCAACAGGGGTACCTGCATTAGTGGCCTTAGCAATAAAAATATGCCTGACAATAGCATTTTTACCCGAAATTATAATCTTCTGGTCTGAGGTATTAATGGTTAAAAAATCAAATGTACCGTGAAGAAGGTCTTCTACAAACTCCGATTTATTCTGAACTTTTCCACCTGAATGTCCATAGGATAATTCGTTGGATGCTATATTTTCAAGCAAACTTTTTTCCGGATCAAGGATACCCTTATTTAATGTTTCAACTGCTGCTGCTACTGCTTTCTCTTTTTTTGTTTGTGCATTCACAGTAAGAGCAGAAAATGCTAAAAATACAAACAGGTTCAGAATAGTTTTCATAATTGATGTTATTTTATAGTTTATAAATCCTGATTATTCTTAAGTGGCAGTAACTTCCTCTAACGGTGCCTGATCGAGCCTATGAGTATCTTCCAATGGAGGTCTGCTTCTCCACCAGCTGGCCAATGCCGACCCGGTTACGTTCATTAAAGGGCCAAATATAGCTGGTGCAAGACCTACAGTGGCTATTTTACCCATCTGAAGAGCTAAGCCTGAGGCAAGTCCGCCGTTCTGCATACCCACTTCAAAGGCAACGGTACGACGATCCTTTTCAGGCATTCCTGCAGCCCAGGAAACACTATATCCAAGGGTATAACCAGCTACATTATGCAATAAGCTGGTAACTATAAGCAATAAACCAACCTCCAATAAGCTGTCGCGACCTGTTGCAGTAATAATTGTAATGATTACTGCAATTCCAACCATAGAGATCATGGAAAGAACATTTCCCATCCATTTATCATCCCCTTTACCAAAGCGCCGAAGCAAGATCGCTCCAGTCATAGGGAGAATATAAAACCAGAACATGGACTTAGTTAAAGCGACAATGAATCCGGAAAAGTCAGAACCACTTGATTTCATATACACGAGGTTTGTCAAAAGAATTACCACAAGATATCCGATAAGCTGGATAATTTTAGACTTCTGACTTGCAATGTTTTTAGAGAACAGGTTAAAAATAAAACCTGCAACAATAGGAAGGATGATCATGTTCAGGATATCCAGCATCATATGCCAGAAGTCGACTTTGATATATTGTCCGCCCAGCCACTGCATGAGAAAGGGTGTCACAAAAGGTGAAATAAGGGTTGAAATAGCACCAATAGTCACGGCCAATGCAAGATTTGCGTGGGCAAGGTAGGACATTACATTTGAAGCTAATCCGCTGGGAACTGTTCCTATTAAAATAATCCCTGCAGCTATTTCAGGTGGAAAAGAGAACAAATGAGCAATACCAAAAGCTACAAGGGGCATAATGATATAGTGAGCACCAACACCTATAAATACTCCTTTAGGCATTTTTATTACTCCTGTAAAATCCTCGAAACTCATTTGAGAACCCATACCAAACATGATGATCTGCAGCAGTGGTACAATCATCAATTTTAACTGAAAGTCGCCTATGGCCGTAAAATACTGAGGATAAAACATCGAAGCAGTTACGGCAGTAAAAATCCAGATGGTATAAGCAAACGACTGAAACGTTTTTGTACCCCTGACCCCTATTGCGAGAGCTATAAAAAAGAAAATAAGAACTGGCCCTATAATCGCCTTATTGCCGCTAATAAACATAAAAAGAACAGCTATCAGGCTTAACAAAGCCAAGCCTAATGCTATGGAATAAACGTCTGGTTTTTTCAAAATGTTATGATATTAAGTTTGATGATAAGATTTAGATTTAGCATATTCATTAAATTATTACCAGGTTCTTTTACTCATTATTACATCCAGCTGCGCTCTGGTCATTTTACCTTCTTCGGGATGCTTTTCCATCCATTTTATAAAATCTGATTTGATTTCTTCAGTCCACTGACTGTCCAACTGGCCGCTGGAATATTTTCCTGATTTTATAACTTCGAAGGCAAATTTATCCCTTCTAACAATAAATTCGGCGGTAGATACCACTTGTTCAGCTAAATGTGCAGGAACAAATAAAACACCAATTTTTCCACCTATAACCAGATCGCCAGGCATAACCATTGTTTGTCCGATACGTATTGGGGTATTTAATCCCATTAAAACCATCTCTTCCATGAAACCGGGATGAAATTCTCTGACAAAGGCATTAAATCCCTTTATCTCTTCAAGACCCTGTACATCCCTTGCCGCACCATCAAATATCACCCCATTTCCAGATTTAGTGTAAATAGAGGTTGCGAGGGTACTTCCGATAAGTGAGCCACCTACAATCTTTCCAAAACCATCAGCAACATAAACATCTCCTTTGGTTAATACAGCTATAGGCCATGAATTAGTGTTGCCCACACGCCCCTGCTTCGCTCCGCGCTCTTTAATGTTTTTTTCCACGTCCGGACGACTTGGCATATACATTGCCGTCACAACCCGGCCTGTAATCATTTCATTATTCAGGGTTTTCCATCCGTACTCAAACTGATTCACATAACCCATCACTTTCAAAACCTGCCAGGCATCATCTAAACCTATCTGTTTGGCACGCTCAAGCAGATCATCTTTAATCTTCGGACGTCCGTCAGGAAAACGTTCACCTTTCCATTCGGAGGTGAGAAATATCAGCTCTTCTTTAGGTATTGTTTGAGCAGATAAAGATCCTGCTGAGGTCAAACAGGCAATAGATATTAATAGTAGATACTTAATTCTCATGGTTTTAATTTAATAGTATAAATAAACAAAAAATAATTAAAAAAACACCAGATCAATTGGTCTGGTGCATATTCATAATCGCTTTATTTTGAGCTATTCCCAGCGGAAGCAGCAACCGGGCGAACTCTTGGCTGTACCGGGCGGACTATTGGATTTGCCCTGCCGTTGAGATCGTAAACAATTCTTCCGCCTCTTACAGTCATTTCACATTCCAGTTTTCTGGCTGTTTGAAGTTTACGGCCTGTATAATCAAATAGACCGAATTTTCCCTGCCTTATATTGAGGATTGCTATATCGGCATCTGAGCCAACAGAAAGACTGCCAAGCTCTTCTCTTTTAATTGCCTGCGCAGGCGCCCAGGTACTGGCTTTTATAACACTTTGAAAATCCATACCCATGGCCATGAATTTAGACATTGTGGTCAGCATATCTTTCATTGCGGCATTATAACTTCCTGTATGAATGTCTGTACTTATGGTATTTGGATAAAATCCTTGTTTAATAGCAGGGATAGCTTGTGTGTATGCAAAACTGATACCTCCATAACCCACATCAAATAAAACTCCTCTCTTTTGTGCTTCCCAAACAAATGGTTTAACCTTCTTCGTTAAAGTATCAACAATAAATTCACGTCCACCTAATTGTCCGAAGCAATGTGTAAATATATCACCGGGACGAAAATGCTTCATAAATAATTCTTCTATTGAAAGAACCGGATCAGCGCCTCCAAAGTCGACCATTACCGGAATATTACCTGCAATCTTGCCTGCTTCAACAGCCCTGTCTACCGGTATCCAGTCATGGCGGGTGTAATGCGCCACTTTAAATCCTACAATGTCTTCCTTATGAGCTAAAGCAACAGCTGCAGCCGACTTAGCATTCATATTTGTGGTATCAGATTCATACTTGCCACCTCTCATTCCCTGGCCAACTATGTTAAGAAATACCAATACGCGGGTTTGAAAACGGTCAATTGTTTGCTTTTTATAATCATCAAAGGTTTCCCAGCCCGGACTACCAGCATCCACAACAGTTGTTACACCGTTACGAAAGGTAAATCCATCAGGAGGAAGGGCATTTGGACCGTTCATATATGCCTGATCCAGCTTTGTTCCCCAATAATTGTGGGAGTGGATATCAATTAGTCCCGGAGTAACAAATAAGCCCTTTGCATCAACTACCTGAATACCGAGCTTAGGATCAATATTTTTAGCCACCAGCACGATCTTACCATCGTTAACAGCAATATCCATTAAGGTATTAATATTATTTTTGGGATCAATCACATGTCCTCCCTTTATTACGACACTGTATTTTGCCTGTGCCCACACGGATGTTGTGCTAATGGCCAAAGCAAATAATAATAACAGATATTTTTTTTTCATCAGAATATAATTGTTTTGAATTTAGATATTATTTTTCTTTTTTAGTTTTTTTTGAGCCCGCAGGTAGTGTTATTTTCCATATGCTGCCCTCGATTGCATCATATTCTATGATATAAAGGGAATTTTACCCATCAGGACTGCATACCTGGTTGAACGAGTAAACTTACCACCTGGCACTAACAGGCACGTAACGCTCAATCTGAATATCCGGTCTTAATGCATGTGGTGTAAGCAGCACTAGCACAGGATGGGCGGGTTTTGCAGTTTGAGGGATATCAGGTGTATTCTGTGCAATGCTGACAATCAGGCTTAATAGTATTGAAAAGCAAGCAAATTTTATGAACTGGCAGGTCATCCTGATATTTACATAAATTATTGCTGTTTGCCCAGATCCCTCAGGTAGCTAACTAGCTGCCACCTCTGTTCTTCCTTCAGGATCTCTTTAAATGGCGGCATATTTCCTTTACCGTTTGTGAGTTTCCAGAAAAAAGCTCCGTCTTTTTGTTTAATTACATTTTGGTCATGGAAATTAGCAGGGTGCACACCCAATGCTCCGCCTGCAGGACCATCACCATAACCGGTATCACCATGGCAGGCAAAACAATACATATTGTATAATGCCGCACCTTCTGATATAGTTGCAGGAGTTCCAGGAAGTGGATTTTTTATCGTATCTGCCGATGCAGGTGCTAACCATCGTTCCTGAGCTGTTGTATCAGCAGCCGAAAAAGGATAATTCCTTTTTTGATCTGCTACAGATGACTTATAATTAGTTGATGCAGATAATATAAAAATAGATACACTGCTTAATAATAGTAAACTATAAAAACTGTTCTTGTTCATTTTTTTGTTATTCAAAGGCAAACATGAACCAGAAATTATCCGGAAATGACCATGTCAGCGATTTTAAGGAAACCCTATGAGCCCTGTTAAAAGCACTGCTCAGAAAAAGGTTTATGACAATTTACAGCCTTAGCTTCGAAATGAAGCTAAGGCTGTAAGCTGTACATATTAATATTTCTCTTTATAGCAGGCCTAAACCAGTATTAAAGAGGAAATGATAGTAAATCTTAGATGTATGCTATCGCATCCATCTCAACTAAAGAATCTCCGGGAACCCCACCCTTTGCCACCGCTACAGTAGTGCGAACAGGAGGCTTGCTGCCAAAACGGCCTTTATAAACTTCATTCATGCCTTTATAATCAGCAATGTCATTAAGGTATACAGTAACTTTTAATACCTTAGCCATAGATGATCCTGCTTTGATAAGTTCTTTTTCAAGTTCTTTCAATACAATGTCTGTATGAGATTTGATATCAAAAGGGTCAGTATGAGCACCTTTACCAGCAATATAAACCAGGTCACCATGGATAGTATGGCCGGAAAACAAGGGTGCATCTTGATAATTAATTACACTGCCAACTTGCTTTTCAGGAGCAGCTGAAATGGATTTTGCGTTTGCTACCAGACCAAGTCCTGTAACACCCACCACTGAGGCAAATAATTTTTTTAATACTGATCTTCTTTCTGTCTTCATTTTATTTTATTTTAGAATTGATTAAAAATTAATTGTTTTTTAACATACTCCATTCCCGGCCGGGTCTGTCAACCCTGAAGCTTTCAAGATTACCATTATCCTGAAGTGTAACATATACAGTACGGCCATCTTTGCCACCAAATGCTACATTACTTGGAAGTTTACCTATAAGAGTTATTTCTTTCAATAATTTTCCTGATGGTGAGATCTTAACTACTGTGCCTTTTCCATGTCTGGCGATATATAGATTCCCATCAACGTCACATCTCATACCATCCATTCCGAAATCAGGGAATTCATGAAACAGGCGTTTATTGCTTACTTCGCCTTTTGAAGAAAGGTCATATACCCATACTTTACGCTGAACTGATTCATTCACATAAAGCAATTTATTGTCCGGGCTAACTTCGATACCATTTGCTGTTCCCATACTGTCTAGTAAAGTACTTTTACCATCGGTATCAATACGCCAGATCCGGCCGTAGCCAGCTTTCCAGTTCGGATCACTTGCATAAAGCCTGTCTTTATTGTCGATGGCAATATCATTGGGCTGGCTCATACGTGGGTTGTGAGCAAAAACACTAAGTTCCTTGGTTAACATATTAATTTTCAGAATATTGTGTTTTGTATAATCGGCTATAAGCATGTTACCCTTGCTGTCGAACCGAATACCATTTCCGATACTGCCAGCCGGCAATTCGATAAACAGACTGGCATTACCATTTACGCTAACCTGCCCGATGGTTCCTTGTTTGGCAAAATTAACGACATATACAATGCCTGTTCTGCTAACAGCCGGACCTTCAATACCTGAGGTAAAACTTTTAGCAGGTGTAAATTCAGACGATCTGAAAAGGGGCACTGCAGAGTCCTGAGCATACGAAAACAGAACAAAACCGAATAAAAGCAAAGATAGGCCAAAAGCTTTCACTGAATACTTATTTACTGGCAGAAACATGATTTTCATTATTAATATCAGATTTAAACAGATGAGTAAAAAACGCAGGGTATCCCCTATGAAGTATAAAAAAATACAATATAAGATACTTTGCCCGGGTGGGCAATTGGTATTAATTATGTTACACTTATTGCCCTGGTTGATTGGTGATCGGTAAGCTGTAATCAGTTATCGGTTACAAAAAGATTCAGCTTTGCTTATCATAGAGCTCAACATTTTCCCTACAGAAGAATACTTCGTTAAAAAATCACAAGCAATATCTTCTGAGATGTATGAACAATCCAGGGCTGTTTCAATCCAATGTTGTGTTTCCAATTGTTCTCCGTCGGCATCAGTTAATTTACTAACAAAATGTTTTTCATCAGAGAATAATTTGTTTTTTATCGGCAATGAAGCTTGCATGAGCTTTTCTCATTTCAGTTTGAGAGCGGCAAGCTCATGCAGGTTTCATACTTTCTTTTTGCCCAGGATTCCGCTATTTGTGCTCCAACTGATCTTGATGATCTTCTGATCTGATCCGTTAATGAATACATTTCATTTACAGAAACCGATTACCGATTACCCTTTTTTACCGGTTGCTCATCCACTAAAGCCTATGAAAGTCAATTCACTATTTAATTGAAAGCACATACTGAACCATGGCTCTTGCATCTTCTTCTGAAAGTGCCGGATGTGGTGCCA
>CAYHRC010000033.1:0-326 GCA_964358565.1 uncultured Sphingobacterium sp.
GTAAATGCTGAGCCAATTTTGCAATTTGAATAAAAACCTCTTTAAGCAAGGTCGGATCATCACTTGTCTCAATTAATATCATTGCTTCCGCAATCAATGCTTCTGCTTTTATTTTTAAAAGGTTCTCTCTTCTTTCGTAAACTAGCTGTGGCCGGTTTAAGTATAGCCTATTGATAAGGTATTTTGTTGATGTATAGCGACCTTCTAAAGTGTGGTTGGATGTATCGAGAATAAACAAGTCAGAATAATTATAATCGCTTGGATCTGGATAACAAATTATTTCCAAATCGCTAGGCTCATTTGGCCAATCATCTGATTTGAACTTA
>CAYHRC010000033.1:336-5243 GCA_964358565.1 uncultured Sphingobacterium sp.
TTGCAAATTGGGCAGGCATAATTAAGATTTGTAATCGTGTTGGTTAAATCGCTGAATTTAGACTGTGGTCTGAAATGGTCGATATGATAGTGATCAATACCTCCCCATGGATTTTCGTGAATGGAGCAGTAAACACACTGATTGTAACAGTCGGACGCAATTTGTTGCTTCCAAGCAGTATAAACCCCTATCTCTTGAACTCTCTTAGCCCGGTCAATTTGCTTCCAGTTCATTACTTCTTTTCCAGCTTGGATTTAATTATCTTATTCAGCTTTTCCAAAGAATTGATTTGGCTTTCATATTCATTAAGCCAAGCGTTCCTATCATCAAATCCTGAAAAGGGTAATTCAAGTTTTACTTGTAATGCTTGCAATTTCTTAATTAGCTCCGGGTCTTTATTTCCTCCAGAAATTTCCATTGTCAGCACATTGAAGTCACTTAGTTCGTCTATATTTTCCTTCAAATAGTTCTTTGCTGCCCGCCAAAATTTAGGTACATACTTATTTGAGTCATCATAAAACTCCTTTCTGCTGATTATATCTTCATACTGACTGTATTTTTCTTTTAGATCTCCATCTGTTGGAATGACAGTCAATGCGAAGATTGGAAAGTCCGGGAGCTTAGTTCTTATAGCTGTCACCAAGTCACTTCCTTTGTAATCAACTGGAGCATTTCCATCATTTGCTTGATCATTTAGCATTTCATCCAAAATCAAAACACAAATTTCATTCTGCTCGATAAAATCGAAATAATCATTAGGGTCTGTAAATGGCACAGAAGCAAGTACTTTTAAATCACTTTTTAACTCGCTTAGTGCTATTTCAATATTTGTTCGAACAGTTCCGCTTTGGTCTTTATTGTCGTCTATAATTGCGATTGTTGCCATAATCTGTTCTTATGAGATTTTAGGGAGCCAAATCTTAAATTTTGCACCACCCAATTCGATATCCTGAGAAAATAATATTTTACCTTCGAGTTCTTCAACTATTGATTTTACAATTGTTAACCCCAATCCAGTGCCAATACTTTTGCTTTCATTCGCACCAACTGTTTTAGTGGAGAATAACGGTTCAAATATTCGTTTCTCAAATTCTTTTGCAATGCCAGGGCCGGTATCAGAAACTGAAAAATAGTAGCCTGATTTCCCTTCCAGTTCCTCTCTATCAACCTTAACTAAAACTTTTCTTTCACCACCTTTTAATAGAGCTGCTGTATATGCATTCGTTAAAAGATTAACTAGTATAGTCTCAATATCCATTTGATAGGTTTTGCTATACAGGTTCACACCTATCAATGCCAAATTTATTGTAGAGGCTTCAAATGCAGGTTTAAGTTCCTTGATTACTGCTTCTATCGTTTTAAATATCTGAACATTTTTTGCTCTCCTTTTTTCCTTCTGTACTCTTGTTAAAGCATATGCTCCCCAAGCCGCTACCTTTTTAGAAGATTTGAGAGCCTTGTCTAATTCTTCGATAGCATTCTCGATTTTTGGTGGGATTAGCTTTATTAGCTTGATCGCCGTTGTCGTTGAACCTTGAAATTGAGTGATAGAACCTTCAGTTTCATGTCCGAAAACTGCTGATGAAATCCCAATTGTTGCTAATCCATTTAATACTCTTTGCCAATTTAAAAGCTCTGTGATAGTATTTTCTACATCATCAGATATAGATTCTACTTTATCAATTGAGCGTACAATAGGCTTCAAGAAAGCATTGGGCTTTACATTTTCATCATTGGTTTCAATTTCGGTCTTGATTGATTTCAATTCATCTTTTACAGAAGTTAGCTTCTCCTTAATTTTTTCTGCTTCACGATGGGCAGGAACTTTTTGCTTTTCCTTTCGTGCTTTTTCAATTTTCGGATAAATACTAGCACGATGAGCTTCAAGTAGCTTTTTTGCAGCAAGTACAAATTCCTTCATATCATCGAACCCTTCATTTTCTACCAATCCTTCTCTTGCTGCACTGTCCTTCAGCAATTCATTATTATCTCTTGTTATAAAAATTGCCCCAACTAACTGATTTGGAGAAACCGTATACTCATCACCCCTTCCAATACCAGCAGGATTTCTAGCCTTTTCCTCTCCGATTTTAAGCCAATCAAACCCTAACTGCGCTTTTGGAAACCCATATGGTTTAACCGCAATATTGTCTCTGTAGATTTTTACCCCATAGTTATTATCGAGAAATTCCCGCAAATCAGCCAATTTAAAATCTGTACCTACAACTGATGACCCTTCTCTCAAAAAGAATAGTAGCCTGACTTCAATAGGCCCACACTTGAGTTGCTTTTTTGAATAAAATTGCTTTTGATTTATTGTCCTTACAATTTCCTCGTCTGAGTATCTATCCTTTATAGAATAATAAACTTCATCACTCCCATCAAAAACTACAGATACATCTATTTCCGAGGCCTCATAGTACTTGGAATTAACTGGTCGTGAAAAATCGGGTGCAATATCATTTATCAGATTTATTGAAAAATCAGAGACTTGATTGAAGGGAGGAGTCAATGTAGCAAGCTCGTTGAACAAATTTTCAATATTTCCGGCTGTCCAAGGCTGTCTAAGTTTTGTAATTCTTATTTCAGTTCCCGTTTCACTAAAAGCATCATTTGTAAGGGGGATAGTTATACTGAGAGGAGTAGTAAGTTCAATATCAATATCTGATACGTCTTTTCCATCAATATCGAAGTCGTCCCAATTGACTTTAAGTCCTACAATTCCATCACTTTTTGTTTTAGAAATTAACTCTAATTTAGCTCCGAGCCTATCGGCTGATATTCGCCCTATTCCCTTTTCGCCAGTTTTACGTCTTCCAAGATCACTCATTTTAGATTCTCTCTTGGCAGAAAAGCCTATTCTAAGCCAACTATTCAAAAGCTGATCTTTAGTCATTCCAAAGCCATTGTCTGCAATTCTAATAATATCAGAATTTCCCGCACAAAGAATTTCTACCTCAACATTGTTTGCATCAGCATCATAGCTGTTTTTTACTAGTTCAATTAGAGCGGTTGTATGATCTTTTATACTTTCTCTACCTAAATGAATCAGTGTTTTGGCATCAATGAAAAATCTTTGAAAATTCTTGTCCTTCTTCGATAGTTCACTTGACAGCTTTAGAATAGCTCTATAATCAGAACCCCCATCTGCAAGAAGATCTTGCAGCTTTTTAATGATTTGCTCTTCTGTTTGAGACATTCGGATTATTCAACTAGTTATAATGTACAAAGCTAATATTTTACCCTAAATTATCCCTTCAGATAAATAAATATTTAATCAATTGATAATCAAATATTTATAATCATATAACGTAGTTATATTGCTAGGGGGTTCTATAGATACTTTTGCAGGAGGTTTGGGAATATACCCCCATAGTTAGGAGTCTTTATTAAGCAGAAAAAATTTGCACTTTTAAGTATTTGCCGATCATGAATTGAAATATTTTCCTCAGCTTATAATGCGTACATCGCTGGAGAAATTCAGCAAATAGATTATTAACAATATCCCTAGCGAGCGGTTGTAAGTACCTCATTCTTCCGGTTTCCGGCGGTGTTCGCAGCGATTTGGGCTTTTTATTTTTTTGAGTTATGCGAACACCGAAAAATCAAAACGCGATATTGAACCTGCCAACTGGAAAAAGATTTACGCAATTAATTAAGGCTTTATTTAATGGTAATCAACCTGTTAACGTGAAAAAAATCATTTTAAAGTATGATCAAAATCATACAATAAGAGCGAAGAATTGAATATCTTGTATAAGATTTTACACTAAAACTTTAAAACGTATGAAAAGATTTTTATCATTAGCATCCATTATTTGCCTTTGTATTTTAATGAGCTGCAACCGCACAGAACAAAGTAAGGTTGCAGACGTACAAACGAGCAATGCTGAAAAACAGATGGGTCAATCAGGAGTTAAGGATGACTTGTCCCAAAGGAATGTGGTGCAGGTCGCCTCAGGAAGTAAAGACCATACTACTCTGGTCGCAGCGGTAAAGGCAGCAGAACTTGTAGATGTTTTAAGTAATACCGGCCCATTTACTGTTTTTGCACCAACAAATGAGGCATTTGATAAATTACCCGCTGGTACAGTTGATGATTTACTAAGTCCTGAAAAGAAAGAGGATCTTGCAAACATCCTGCAATATCATGTTTCTCTTGGAGTGTATAAAGCAGATAGTTTCACTGATGGCCAGGTAATAGGCCAGGTTAATGGCAGCGATATCACAATCACAAAAAAGGATGGAAAGATCATAATAAATGGGGTTGCTACTATTATTGCGAGTATACCAGCATCAAATGGCATCATTCATGTTATAGATGCTGTATTATTACCCAAACAATAAAAAAATTTTAATTAACCAATGAGAAGGCGGCACAAATTGTGGCGCCTTTTTTATTAAATACTTATATGATGGGCTTTTAAAACAAACAATGCAGTCATTTGATGTTCTAAGCCTGGATTATTTCATATTTTTGATGTCTCTTTGATAATTCAGGATATTTTCCTTTATGATGCCCGAGATATTAATAGCACGTTGCCTGGCAATAGTAGCGTTTGGGCCTTCAAAAAATTCATCTACCGTCGTAATAAACAAATTATTCCATTGATCGAAGTGTGATTCATTTAGAGGTTTAATATGATGCAGGTGTTTATGCAGCGTCATTGGATTACCTTCATAAGTTCCGGTGAACAGTATAATATTTTCCCAAAAATTATACATTGTCTTCAGATGAGTTGCCCAACCAACTTTTACAACCTCCTGAAATATAAATCCCAGCTGTTTATCCGCTAATACCTTCTTGTAAAAGGTATCAACCAATAACTCAATATCTGCTCTATTTGTAATATCTTTTTTCAACTATTGTCGGATAAGACTTTATTAATTTCTGTCATAATTTCCTC